>SKZC01000268.1 GCA_007127575.1 Gemmatimonadota bacterium | reverse complement strand
GGCGGAGCACCTTCCTCGCCTCCGGGAAGGACCGGAGCCGGCTGAGCCGGAGGAGCCTGAAGGTCCTCCGCCAGAATGGATCCGGGCTGTTGCGTCCTGGAGGAGAGGATGGAGAGGATGAGGGATAGCACCATGAACGCGGCCCCTGCACTCCATGTGGCGCGAACCAGGAAGGTAGTGGCCTGCCGGCCACCCAGCACGCCCTCCGTCGCGGTGACGCCCCCGCCCATGGCGGCCAGTCCCCCCCCTTTTCCCGCCTGGAGAAGGATGACCACGCAGAGAAAGATCCCGATGAGGACGAGAAGGGTGAGGAGGAATGCGAACATTCGGAGACGACGCCCAGCTCGGAGGTCCGGGCCCCTGCGCACCAGGAACCCTTCAGGGGCTAAACGTCGTGACGGCGGAAGGCCATGTCAACCCGCCGGAGGGCCTCCATCACGCCGCCTCGATGATCGCCCTGAAGGAGTCGGGCTCGAGGCTCGCACCTCCCACGAGAACCCCGTCCACGTCCTGAGCTCCCATGAGCTCGCGGGCGTTGCCTGGCTTGACGCTTCCCCCGTAGAGGATGGGGATCTTCGCCCCGTCCGGACCCAGCTCGTCGGTGAGCACCTCTCGGATGAAGGTGTGCGCTCCCGATGCATCCTCGGGAGTGGCGGTACGCCCGGTGCCAATAGCCCAAACCGGCTCATAGGCCAGTGCCAGGCGGGGACGATGAGCGGGCTTGGACAGCCCCCGGAGAGCGGCGCGGGTTTGGCGTCGGAGGACTTCCTCCAGCCGCCCCTCGTCTCGCTCCTCCAGAGTTTCACCCACACAGGCCATGGCCCGTAACTCGCCCTCCAGCACGGCCTGGACCTTTCGGGTGACCCAGGCGTCCGTCTCGCCGAAGAGCTGTCGCCGTTCGGAGTGGCCCACCAGGGCGTAGTGGGCTCCCGCTTCTCGGGCCATCCCCACCGAGAGCTCCCCAGTGAAGGCTCCCTCAGACTCCCAGTGGACGTTCTGGACCCCCAGGTGAACGCCTCCCTGAGAGCCCAGCACTTCCCGAGCCGCGGAAAAGGAGAGGGCCGGGGGAAAGAGGACCACTTCCGGACCTTCCGCCCCCCCACTGACCTCCAGCGCACTCAGGAAATCCCGGGTGGCACCGGGCCCATGGTGCATCTTCCAGTTTCCGGCCACGATCTTACGGGACACGAAGCACCTCCCCTTCCCGGGGTTCAGTCGAGACTCGATTCCAGGACGTCCACTCCTGGGAGCACCTTCCCCGCCAGCAGTTCCAGGGCGGCGCCCCCTCCGGAAGAGATGTGAGTGATTCGGTCCGCAAGGCCCGACGCCACCGCCGCCGCAGCCGAGTCTCCGCCGCCCACGATGGAGACGGTCCCATCGTCCGTAGCTTCCGCCAGCGCCCGGGCCACGTCTCGGGTACCTCGGTCGAAGGGCGGGACCTCGAAGACCCCCATGGGACCGTTCCACACCACCGTACGGGCAGCCTGGAGCTCGGAGGCGAAGAGGGCCACCGTCTCCGGTCCCACGTCCGCCACCCGGTCCTCCGCGCCGATTTCGTCCCGTCTTCGCACTTCGACCTCCGCACCCTCCTTCACCTCCGGCGCCACCACGCAGTCCACGGGAAGGACGATACGCTCCCCCCACCGTTCCAGAAGCTCCCGAGCCACCTCCACTCGGTCCTCCTCCACGAGAGACCGTCCCACCTGCAACCCCAGCGCCAGCAGAAAGGTGTTCGCCATGGCCCCGCCCACCAGGAGTCGATCCACCCGGTGGAGGATGGACTCGATGAGCTCGATCTTTCCGGAGATCTTGGCGCCACCGAGAACGGCGACGAACGGCCGTCGAGGGTCTTGAAGCTCCCGGTCCAGAAAGCGCAGCTCACGCGCCATGAGCAGGCCCGCCACCGCCCGACCTCCCCTTTCCCGTACGATGGTGGGAACCCCTACGGTGGAGGCATGAGCCCTGTGAGCGGTGCCGAAGGCATCGGAGACGAAGTGGTCCGCCAGCTCAGCCAACGCTCGGGTGAACTCGGGGTCGTTCCGGGTCTCGCCCGGGTGGAAACGGACGTTCTCCAGGAGGGCCATCTCCCCGTCACCCAAGGCGTCCACGGCCTGTCGAAGGCCGGGGTCCTCCGGAGCGCCTTCCAGCAACGGAACGGGGACCCCCGCCAGGTCCGAGAGCTCTCGAGCCACAGGGGCCAGGGAGTAGGCCGGGTCCGGCGCCCCGTCCGGACGCCCCAGGTGGGAGACCAACACGAGGCGCCCCCCCTGCTTGCTCAAGGCCTCCAGCGTGGCCAGAGTCCCCTGGATCCTGCCGGGATCGGCCACGGATCCGTCCTCGTTCAGCGGGACGTTCAGGTCCACCCGCACGAAGATCCGTCGTCCTCGAACCTCCGCCTCATCCAGATCCTTCAGCGTCCGCCGGTCCATCTCCCCTCCACCCAGCTTACCGAACCCGTACCCAGTCGCCGGTTCTTCGCCTGCATGTCGTACCGACTCAATCCGTGGGTTGAGCCGCCGGAAGCCGCTTTCCCACGTACTGAACCAGATCCAGGATCCGGGAGGCGTAGCCCCACTCGTTGTCGTACCACGAGAGGACCTTCACCAACCGACCATCGATGACGTTGGTGCTCTGGAGGTCCACGACGGAGCTGAAGGAGCTCCCGACGTAGTCTACCGAGACCAGAGGCTCGTCGGACGCCCCCAGGATCCCGCTGAGATCCCCCTCCGCCTTGGCGCGAAACAGGTCGTTGATCTCCTCCACGCTGGTCTCCCGATCCACCTCGGCCACCAGGTCCACCAGGGAGACGTTGGGGGTCGGGACTCGGATGGCCATCCCGTCAAGCCGTCCCTTCAGCTCTGGAATTACCAGCGCGGTGGCTCGAGCGGCGCCCGTGGTGGTTGGGATCATGGAGACCGCCGCGGCGCGGGCCCGGCGCAGGTCTTTGTGGGGTGCGTCCAGGGTCGTCTGGTCGTTCGTGTACGAGTGGATCGTGGTCATGAGCCCACGGCGAATCCCCACCTCGTCCAGGAGAACCTTCGCCACAGGCGCCAGACAGTTCGTCGTGCAGCTCGCATTGGAAACGATGTGGTGGGCGTCGGGCTCGTAGGCTTCATGATTGACGCCCATGACCACCGTGACGTCATCCCCCTTGGCGGGAGCGCTGATGACCACCTTTCGTGCGCCCGCATCCAGGTGCTTCTGGGCCCCCTCCCGCTTCGTGAAGAACCCGGTGGACTCCACCACGATGTCCACTTCCAAGTCCTTCCACGGGAGATTTCCGGGGTCGCGCTCGCTGAAGACCCGGATGCGTCGGCCGTCCACCACCAGGTGGCCCTCCTTCGCCTCCACCGTTCCCTGGAAGCTCCCATGCACGGAGTCGTGTCGGAAGAGATGGGCCAAAGTGTCCGGATCCGTGAGGTCGTTCACGGCCACGAAGTCCAACTCATCCATCCCACCTTCCAGCGCTGCCCTCAGTACCAGCCGGCCGATACGACCGAACCCGTTCACCGCCACCCTGATCGCCATGTATCCTCGCTCCTTGTGCTGTACTGATGAACTCGGCCTCCACTGCCGTCGCGTCCGGACCCGGGAACCGCGAACCCACGCCCACTGGGCTGAAGGCTCACTCCCCTCGCCGCCGACTTCGGGGAAGCGCTCTCCCAAAGGCCAGAAGCCACACCTCTCCGGCCCCCGTCTCGGCCAGAGCCACGGCCGCCGCTCCCGCAGTGGCACCGGTGGTGAGAACATCGTCGATTAGAAGCACGTTCCGTGCCGCCACCGCCCTCCCGTCCTCGACCCGGAAAGCGCCACTCACGTTAGCCCGACGCTCGAGGGGGTGCAAGGAAACCTGAGTGTTCGCGTCCCCCCTTCGCCGTAGACCGGTCCAGAGGGGGAGGGACCGGAGCTCCGCGTAGGCCTCCGCGAGGAGTCGAGCCTGGTTGTACCCCCGGGCCCGAACCCTCCTGGACGTCGTGGGAACCGGTACCACCACCGGCTCGGAGCCGTGGACGTCCACGCCCCCATTCGGAACGGAAGCTCGCGCCAGGCACCGGGCCATGAACCGGGCCAGAGTCCACCACCCCTCGTATTTGAGCCCGTGGACGAGGCGGTCCCCAGGCGGCTCCATTCCGAAGGCGGTCACGGCTCCGGTGAGGGCCTCGGGCCAGGGTGCGCACTCTCCGCAGCCTCCGTCCGACGCTCGGCCAGTTCCCAGGGGAAAGCTGCAACGGGTGCAGCGAGGGTGCGGAGGGGGCCGGAGCCGCGTGCGGCATTCCAGGCATACGCCGTCGGACACACTGCCTCCGCCCAGAGCGGAACGGCATCCAGCACAGGCCGTGGGGAGGAAGACCTCCTCAACGCCCCCCAGAAGCCCTTCCATCCATTTCATCCGCCGCCTTCCTCCACCCCCGGCCCACCGGACGCATCCTCCAGCGCTTTCCGCATCGCTGCCAACGGAGCGGGCCGCCCCCACCACCTCTCGAAGGCCGCGGCCCCCTGGCGGAGGAGCATCTCCCGGCCATCCATGGCCGGAAGACCGGAAGCCCGGGCCTTCCGGACCAGGGCGGTTTCCCGGGGGCCGTACACCAGATCCAGCACCGCGTCCACGGAACCTATACCGTCCAGATCCAACGGAAGGGGATCGCGGGGGGAAAGGCCCAGACTCGTAGCGTTCACCACGACGTCGAAGGATTCCCGGCGGAGCGCCCCCACCTCCTCCGCGACCTGGACCCGCCCACTCCCCAACTCCCGACTCAGCTCCCGAGCCCGCTCCACCGTCCGGTTCAGGAGCACCACCTCACTTCCCTCCCCATCGAGCAGCGCCGCCAACACGGCCCGGGAGGCACCTCCCGCTCCCAGCAGAAGGATGCGTTCCTCCGTGGTATCCGTTCCGCGAAGGAGGCGAAGGGCCTCTCGAAACCCTTCCACATCGGTGTTGTCCCCGCAGAGCCGACCCTCCTCCCACCAGAAGGTGTTGCAGGCCCCTGTGTGTCGCACAGCCGCCGAGGGGCGTTCCACCAAGGCCGCAGCCCGCTCCTTGTGGGGCACCGTCACATTCCCCCCTCCCCCGTTCTCCGCCAGGGTGCGGAGGAGGGGAGACAGGGTCCGGTCCGAACACCGGAGAGCCACGTACACTCCGTCGACACCGGCGGCCTGAAACGCAGCATTCTGGAGCTGGGGAGAAAGAGAATGCTCTACCGGGTCGCCCAGGACGGCGTAGACCCGCGTCCCGGCCGTGATGGAAGGTACCGTCCCGGTCGTCACGGCCGGATCACGGGCTCGAGTCGGAGGAGGGCGGCCTCTACCAGCTCCTCGAGCTGTCGACAGACCTCCTCGTAGAGGTCATCGTCTCCTCCCACCGGATCCATGACCCCGGAGAGGCCCTCCCCCGTGCCCTCGACCCCTCGGGCGAAGGCGGTGAGCACCTCACTCCGGCCCTCTCCCCCCAAGCTCCGCACCACCTCCAGGTGACCGGGAGACATGGTGAGGATCAGGTCGGCCCTCTCCATTTCATCGGGAGTGAGGGGCCGGCTCCCCCGGGATGGAGGCTCCAGCCCCCGCCGCTCCAGCGCCCGGACCGCTCCCGGACTGACCGGGAGGCCCGGGACCGCGGCCACCCCTGCCGAGCTCGCCGACACGTCGGACCAGCCCCGGTCTCGGAGCCCGGCCTTGGCCAGCGCCTCGGCCATGGGACTCCGGCACGTGTTTCCTGTACAGACGAAAAGGAGCCGAAACGGCTCGCCCTCCGACCCTTCCTCCCACCTCTCGTCACTCATGAGTCTCCCACACGACTGGGTTCAAGCGTTCAGGCGACACGGCCCCCCATCTTAGGATCCGGGGCTCATCCTCCGTGCAGTCTACCACCGTGGACGGAGGAGACGGAGGGAGAACACCGCCGTCCACGAAAAGCCAGGGGCCACCGGCCTCCCCCAGCGCGGTCAGGAGGCGGATCACCTCGCCGGGGTCCACGAGCGGCGGCTCGCCCGAACGATTGGCGCTGGTCGAGGTGAGCGGCTCGCCCAGAGCGTCCAGGAGGACGGAGACCTCCCGCCGCGGGCTCACTCGGACCGCCACTCCTCCTCCGGGTCCCCGAAGCCCCTGGGGGAAGCGCTCTCCCGGATCCGCCAGGACCAGTGTGAGGGGGCCCGGCCAGAAGCGCCGCGCAAGTCGATGCGCCGCAGCCGTCCACCGGAGCTCCTCGGCGTCCTCCCATCCCTTGACCAGAAGGAGGAAGGGCTTGTCCTCCTGCCTCCCCTTGACCTCGGCCAGGCGTCTCAGCGGCTCGGGGTGGGGTAGGCTCCCCAGCCCGTAGACCGTCTCCGTAGGGTAAGCGAGGAGGCCTCCCTCCCCCCGTAGGTGGGATACCACCGGCTCCGTCCACGCCGTGGATTCGTGCGCCGCCGGCACTCTCACCCGCTTCACCGCTGACTCCTCACCGGTGCTGCTCCGTCACTCCTCACCGGTTCTACTCCGTCGAAGACGAAGAAGGGCCTCGGCCACCGCCACGTCCGTGGGATGGGTGACCTTGAGATTCCACGGGTCGCCGCGAACCATCCCCACCCGACACCCTGTCGCCTCAACCAGAGCCGCATCGTCGGTGGATGTAGAGAGTTCCGACCCTGCGTTCCGGTACGCCCTCACCACCACGTCACCGGGGAAGGCCTGGGGTGTTTGAGCCCTCCAGAACCGCTCCCGGTCCGGCGTGGCCAGAATCCGTCCCTCCCTATCCACCTCCTTCAGAGTATCCACCGAAGGCCATCCCGCCACGGCCCCCCGGCCCGCACGGGCCTCCTGGAAGCATCGATCCAGAACCCCGGCCGAGACGAGGGGCCGGGCTCCATCGTGAATGGCCACCACCGGAGGAACCTCCTCTCCAAGGGCCAGAAGCCCGGCTCGCACCGAGGCTCCGCGAGTCTCGCCTCCCGCGAGACATCGGACCCGGGGCGCCAGGCTGCGGAGCCAGGCGGGTGGCGACTTGGCTTCATCAGGATGGAGGGCTACGAGGATCAGGCCCACGTCGTCATGCGCCAGGAAGGGGCGGAGGGTGTGCAGCAGAAGGGGCTCACCCAAGATCTGAAGCCTCCACTTTCGCACCCCGCCCATCCGCGTCCCCAGTCCGGCGGCCGGCATCACCACGGCGACGCTCACCCCTGAGACACCTCCACGGGCCGAAGCCCCCCGCAGCGCCTTCGAGTACCATGGCCGCCCAGCGCTTCGATCCGTTTCCAACTCAAAACGGATCGTCCTCCCTTCCGAACCCCCTGCCTCCGGCGGCTCCACCTTCCCTCGGTCCCGGAGGCCCACTCCCCACGGGAAGCTCATCCGGCTCTTCCGCCAACTCGTCGAACCGGGTGTAGGCCTTGTGAAAGTAGAGAGGGACCATCCCCGTGGGACCGTTTCGCTGCTTCCCGATGATCAGCTCCGCCCTCCCCTCCAGTGAGTTTCCGTCCCGGTCCGTGGGGCCATGGTAGTACTCAGGGCGGTACAGGAACATGACCAGATCGGCATCCTGCTCAATGGATCCGGAGTCCCTGAGATCGGAGAGCTGGGGCCGGTGATCCGTCCGCTGCTCCGGTCCCCTGGAGAGCTGGCTCAGGGCGATGACGGGTACCTCCAGCTCCCGGGCCAACGCCTTCAGCCCTCGGGAGATCTCGCTGACCTCCTGCTGCCGGTTTTCGCTGGTCCGATGCCCGGCCATGAGCTGAAGATAGTCCACCACCAGCAAGCCCAACTCCGACTCGGACTTGAGCCGTCGAGCCTTCGCCCGCATCTCCAGCACCGTGCTGCCGGGCTGGTCGTCGATCCATATGGGGGCCGTGTTCAGCTTCCCTGCCGAGGCCGCCAGCCTCTGGTACTCCGCCGCCGACAGCCGACCCGACCGAAGCTTCTGGGCATCCACTCGACCCTCCGCGCAGAGGAGTCGTTGGACGAGCTGCTCCTTGGACATCTCCAGCGAGAAGATGGCCACGGGGACCTCGTGGTCGATGGCGGCGTTCTGAGCCACGTTCAGCACCCAGGAGGTCTTCCCCATGGCGGGGCGGGCGGCCACGATGGTCAGATCCCCCTTCTGGAACCCGGTGGTCATCCGGTCCAGAGACGGAAACCCTGTGGCCACTCCGGTGAGACCACCCGACGACTCCTGGAGCTTTTCGATGTGCTCGAAGGTGGGCCAGAGGATCTCCTTGATCCACACGAAGCCGCTGCGATCGTGGCTCTCGGCCACCTGGAAGATGCGCTGCTCCGCCAGGTCCACCACCTCCTCGATGGACCGGTCCCCTTGCTCGTAGGCGTCGCGAATGATCTGGGAGGAGGCTTCCACCAGGCGCCGCAGAACCGCCTTCTCGCGAACGATCCGGGCATGGTACTCGATATTGGCGGCGGTGGGGACGGCATCCAGTAGGTCGGCGATGTACTCCAGCCCCCCTACCGACTCGAGCTCGTCCGTCTTCTGGAGGTGGTCTCCAAGGGTGACCACGTCCACCACCGTGTCCTGCTCGAAGAGACGGACCATGGCCCGAAAGAGCCGACGGTGGCTCTCCCGGTGGAACATGGAGTCGTTCACCGTCTCCACCACTCGAGGGATGGACTCCGGGTCGATGAGGATCCCGCCCAGGACGGACACCTCGGCCTGAATGGAGTACGGGGGCTCCCGGTCGAAGACCGCTGCCGGAATGGTGCCGGACGCGTTCAGGGCCACAGGTCCTCAGCCAAGAGTCGAGGTCTCTCCACTTCCATCCAACACGGTGCGCAAGAGTTGAAGGTCGTCCCAGGCCGCCTGAGTCCACCCTCGGTTCCTCAGAAGCGCCGCCGGGTGGTACGTCACCACCAGGGGGGTTTCATGATAACTGTATACCTTCCCTCTCAACCGGCCCAGGGGACGATCCATCCCGGTGAGGAGACGACCGGAAAAGGTACCCACCGCCAGGATGGCCTCCGGGCGGACCAGATCGATCTGCCGAAGCAGGTACGGGGCGCAGCTCTCGATCTCGTCCTGCCGCGGATCCCGGTTCCCCGGAGGTCTACACTTCAGAACGTTACAGATGTAGACCGACTCTTCCCTGGTGAGATCCACCGACGCCAGGAGGAGATCCAACAAACGGCCCGCCCGCCCCACGAAGGGACGTCCCGTCCGATCTTCGTGCTCGCCAGGTGCCTCGCCCACCACCATGAGCCGAGCATGCCGCACTCCATCGGAGAACACCACCTGGGTGCGCCCCTGAGCCAGACGGCACCGGGTGCACGCCAGAGCCTCCTCTCGGAGCGCCTCGTAGGATCCGGGAGCGGAAGCTTCCTCCGTGTCCCGTTCCTCCCCGACTTCCGGCGCATCGCCCTGGCTCATCAGTCGGGGCACTCCCCCTCCGGCCGCCAGTCGCTCCAGGAAGGACCTTCGGTCCGAGTGCTCCAGGACCATCTCCTCAACTCCCAGCTCCCGCCACTGCCGGAGGAGCCGTATTAAGGCGGTCTCGGAAGGGCTCATCCGCAACCGCTCCAACGACTCCGAGCGGCGTCGGCCACCCGATCCAGCAGTTCTTCCGCTACCTCATCCTTGGGCAAAACGGGACGTTCCTCCGCCTCCCCGTCCGCCGAAAAAAACGTGACCCGATTCGTATCGGATTGGAACCCGGAGTCGGCCCCCTGGGCCCGGTTCGCCACCACGAGATCGAATCCCTTGTCCCGGAGCTTCCGCATCGCCTCGTCCCGCAACTCGCCGGTCTCCAGAGCGAAGCCCACGGTCACGGCGGTGGACCGCCGGAGCGAACGGGTCTCCAGGGCCACGTCCGGGGTGGCGACGAGGTGCAGGGCCAG
>SKZC01000184.1 GCA_007127575.1 Gemmatimonadota bacterium | reverse complement strand
CTCCGCCACCTGGCCGTACATATCGATGGCATCGTCGATCCGGTCGTTTTCGGTGTACGAGGCGGCGAGGTTGATCATCGCCTCGGGACGCAGGCGGTATATGGTGTGGGCGTCCTCGAAGTGTGCCAAAGCGGCGTCCTCATTCCCCGCCTGGCTCGCTTCAATGGCCAGGTTGTAGGACTCGATCCACGCGCCTTCCCGGTGGAATTCGGTTTCCACCACGTACCGGGGGTAAATCTCCTCAGCTCGGGTGAACATGCTGTCCGCCCCGACGTAGTCTCCCAACCCCAGGTACGCCTCACCCGCCTGCAGGTAGTGCTGAGGGTTTTCGGGGTACTCCTCAATTCCCTGGAGGGAGGCATCCAGGGCGCTTTGGAAGTGCTCGATCCCCTCGTCCCCCTCGGCGAACTGCTGTGCCTGCAGGAGGTAGAGCACGACCTCGTCGGTGTATTCGTTCTCCTCTGGCGGGGTCCCCTCGGGGAGCTCTTCCACCCATTCGGGAAGGTCGCCGTCCATCATGGGGGTGACCCCGCTTGCACCTGTAGTGGCACACCCGGCCGTAATGAATGCCAAGCCGAGCACCGCGACCAGTCCCTCTCGGAAGTTCATCCAGATATCCTCCTGCTCCTCATTTTCGGTTTTCGGGACCCCCGGTCGTCCGGTGAGGGCGAGCCTCCTTCGGTCCCGACCTCGCCGCACGTAGGACGTTAGCCACGCTAGGTGAGGACACTCCAATTGATAGGTCTCGAAGACAATAACCCAAAAACCTAGCGAGGGTCCGGGATCCCCGTCAAAGTTTCGAAGATTCCAGAGCCCTGTTCATACGGACGATGGCTTCCTCCGGGCCCAAAGCCGCCAGAACCTTCCCCAGGTCCGGTCCACTCCGTTGGCTTGTGAGGGCCAAGCGCACCGGATGGAACAGGGACGGGCCTCGGGCCCCCAGCTCCTTACCCACGGCGCGGACGGTTCGTCCCAGCTCGTCCGGCGTCCACTGCTCCACGTCCCGGAGTCGGTCCCGCACCTCTCGAAGCACCTCTCGGGCCTTGGGGTCTTGCCGGAGCTCCTCCCGTGCGGCGTCCCACTCGGCCCCGGGAGTAGGAAACAATAGTTCGAGGTGCTCGTTGATCTCACCGAAGGTGGAAAGGCGGCTCCGAAGGGCGTCCACGGCGAACCGCAAGGTGTCTCCTTCCAGGGGGAACCGGGCACGGTCCACACGGTCGCTCACGGCGCCCACCACCTCATCGAGCTCCATCCGAGCGATGTGTTGCGCGGACATCCAGCGGAGCTTGTCCGGGTCATACGTGGTATCGCTGGCCCCGATTCGGGAAACGTCCACCAACCGGGCCAGCTCTTCCGGGGCAAACACCTCCTCTTCGTCATCTGGAGGCGACCATCCCAGGAGCGACACGTAGTTCACTACCGCATGAGGGTGGTAACCTTCCGCTCGCAGTTCCCCCACGGCTGACGCCCCCGATCGTTTGGACAGCTTTCCCCCCTCGGGTGCCAGGACCGTGGGCAGGTGGATGAAGGAGGGGACGGGAGCACCCAGGGCCTGGAAAAGGAGCACCTGTTTGGGCGTATTGGACAGGTGGCCTGCCCCTCGGATGACATGGCTGATGTGCATCCGGATGTCGTCGACCACAACAGCCAGGTTGTAGGTGGGGCGTCCGTCGCGGCGAAGGAGGATGAAGTCTCCGATATCGTCTGTGTTGAAGTGTATGGGCCCCCTGACCTCATCCAGGATCTCAACGGGATCGTCAGGGGTGCGGAATCGAACCGCGGGAGAACCCCGTTCCGCCCTCAGCTCCGCCCTTCCTTCAGCAGGGAGATCTCGGCACCGACCGGGATATCGGTGAACCTCGCCTCCGGATTCGTCCACGATCCGGTCCTGGGCCAGTTCCTCTTCGTTGCAGAAGCACGGGTAGGCGGCCCCCTTCCGTTGGAGACGATCCACGGCCTCCCGGTGGAGCTCCTGAGCCTCGCTCTGCCGGTACGGACCGCACGGCCCTCCGGTGTCGGGCCCTTCGTCCCAATTCAGGCCCAGCCACTTCAGGTCCGCGGCGATGGACGCTTCGGCTTCCCCCCGGTGCCGCTCCACATCCGTATCCTCCACCCGCAGAATGAACTGGCCCTCATGCCGTCGAGCGAAGAGCCAGTTGAACACGGCTACCCGTACGTTTCCCAGATGAAGGGCGCCCGTGGGGCTGGGGGCGAAACGAGTGCGGATGGATCCCGGTGGAGGTTGGCCGGCCATGGTCGGTTACGGGATGAGAGGAACGGGTTCGGTTAGACGGAACAATCAGGCGGCCGGCGTTCGGCCCACCGCCCGGATTCGATAGGCCGTTCTACCGGAGGCGGCGTTGGGAGATCCCGCCGGGATCATCCTTTCCGTCCCAGGTACGTGAGGATTCGCTGGGCCAGCGGAAGACTGACACCTGGTACCCGGGAAATCTCCTCTGGGGACGCCCGCTGGATTGCCCGAACCGATCCGAATCGATCCAGCAGCCG
>SKZC01000050.1 GCA_007127575.1 Gemmatimonadota bacterium | reverse complement strand
GTCGTTGCTCCTCCTCGACGTAGCGCTGCTATGCCTCGTCGTCGCGCCTACCTGGAGCGGCGCTCCGACGCTCTCGGTGTCAACACGGACTTCCGCAACGAGGTACTAGCGAAGGCGGCCGCGTACGGAGAGAGGGTCGCGGAGGATACCTTCGTCGAATCGCTCCTGTTGTTCCGGACTAAGGAGATCCTGGATCTGCGCCGAGGCCGAGTCTACGGTGGCCCGGAGCCGGGGGCCCAGGGTGGAGAGGATCTCCTGGGCCGCGTCACGCTGATGGTCGAGGATCACCGAAATGGAATCCTGCTGCTCCGGTGTCAGCTCCAGCTCTCGGTTCAGGTGGCGAACCACGTCCTCGGAGGCGAAGGCGCGGGTACGTAGCAGGACGCCGGTGCCCGGCCCACGGACAGCGGTGGGAGGCGCGGGCGGGCGGAGCTCGGCCAACCGCTCTGTCGGAGAATCCGGTCCACCTCCCGTGAGCACCACTACCGCGAGCCCTCCCACCGCCACCCCGGAGAGGAAGAGACTCACAAGGGTCAAGGCCGCAAGCCAACGTGTGTTCATGTTCATGGCTCCAGCTCCTCCAGCGCGGCTACCAGCTCGGTGA
Source organism: Gemmatimonadota bacterium (assembly GCA_007127575.1). Taxonomy (GTDB): domain Bacteria; phylum Gemmatimonadota; class Gemmatimonadetes; order Longimicrobiales; family Gaopeijiaceae; genus SKZC01. The sequence continues at coordinate 1,906 of SKZC01000050.1, read as the reverse complement.
CGGTGGGTTCGTGTGCACCCTCTACCCAAAGCGCGAGGGTCTCTGGAAGGAGCGCTTCGGCCAGAAACGGCTCAGCCGACGCCGACCCCTCCACATCGTTCTGGAGGAGGATCGCTCCCACGCCGGCCACCAGCAGGAAGCAAGCGGCAGCGGCCACAGTGGGGCGAGCCCACCCCGCCACCACATCCAGGAGGTCAGGCGGTGCTCTGCGTTCCTCCAGGTGGGGAGCCGCCCGGGTCCGGATCTCACGGACCAGCCGCTCCCAACGTGCCGGGTCCGAAGTGGGGGTGAGGTCCGAGTCTGCGTCGTCATGTCCACGGCGGAGGGTCATGGTCGGTTCCACTCGAGGGGTAGGGTGGTCAGCCTCTCGCGAACGGCCTTCCGGGCCACATGGAGATGGTAGCGGGAGGTTCCAACGGAGATGTCCAGCTTGCGGGCGATCTCCCCGTGACTCCACCCTTCCAGGGCAAAGAGGGTGAAGACCTCCCGCTGAACAGCGCTCAATCCCTCCATCGCACGTTCCAACTCCTTCTCGATCTCTCCCTCGGCCAACCGCGCCCCGGGATCGTTGGGTTCGGCCATCGCTCCGACGGATTCCAGGGGCTCGGTGGCCCGGATCGCTTCATACCGCCGGTGATTGTGGGCTCGGTTCCGCACGATGGTCAAAAGCCAGGAGCGAAAGCGTTCCGGCCGACGACACTCCTCGATCCGTTCGAGCGCGGCGATGAAGGCGTCCTGGACCACATCGTCGGCATCCATGTGGCTGCCATTCAGTCGGGCGCGGGCCACGCTATGGGCGGCTCTCAGGTGCCGGCGCACGAGCCGGTCGAAGGCGTGGGGGTCGCCGCGCCATACCCGCTCCACGAGCTCCGAATCCATGGCCGAACCGGTCTCGTCTCCTGCCTCACAGTTTTGGGTCGCTGGACGCGGTCCGTACCTGCCTGTCACCGGGTCACCGTCCCATCGAGTGGGTGGTGGGTATCCGTCGGGGGCTTCCGTTCTCCTGTCTTTAGGACACCTTGCGCCGGCTCCCCGTTAGTACGGTGCCCAATCCGTTGGGACAGGGCGGAAGCTCTCTGGACGAAGGGGGGAGTGCGTGGCCGGGGCTCCGGTCCGGAAGTTCAGAGAGTGGCCGGTGTGCCGACCGAGTAGTACTATGGGGCGATGGAGGCCCCAGGGCTCAGGGGCTCTAGGGGATTCCACGCTCGCTCGTGCACCGCTCCGCCGGGGTGGCGAAACGGTAAACGCAGGGGACTTAAAATCCCCCGGGCTTAGGCCCTTCTGGGTTCGAATCCCAGCCCCGGCACTCGTGGGTGTTTCCAGCTTCGTCAGCTGGGATCAGCGAAGCTCATCCCGGCCCCGGCACTGCCGTACTCGGTTGCCCGCACGGCGGGGTGGGGAACGTGCTCAGTGGATAGCCGGTTCCTTCGGTCTACCGAGGATGGGTCGGACCTGGATGAACCAGGCGTACTCCACTTCCAGGTCGTGGACACCCCCGTTGGGGAGTTCTACCGTGAGCTCCCGGCTGGTTCGGCTCCGGCACCGAATCTGCTGCCCTTCCTTCATTCCGATCTCAGCGCACCGATCCCGGACCAACCCGAAGAGGATCCGCTCCACCAGGACAGCGCGATGCGGGTCCGGGTCCACTTCAGCAAGTGACTCGGTCCACGACCAAGTGAGATGAGCGGACATGCGACGAACTCCCGTTGAGGCTCGGAATCCAGGGGACGGCACTCTCTTCCCTCCGTCTTCTGCGAGAAAGATATGTAAGCAGGATCTGTACCGGAGAGGGTGCCTCGGATGGCGAGGAGGGGTTCCCTTGGCTCGCGGGCCGAAGGGGGGGGGCGTGGCTCCGGGGAGGAGGCGCCGGGGTGTCGGGCGGGGGTTGCGGGCGTTGCAGGAACGC
>SKZC01000398.1 GCA_007127575.1 Gemmatimonadota bacterium | reverse complement strand
CGTTTCCGCGCCTATGGAACCGAGTCTGTCAAGGAGGACACGCTCCCCCCTTTCCCCCGTGAAGCGGGGGCTGCAGGACAAGCAGGATTCGGGACTCGGTTGATGGCGCACATGATGAACGTGAATGGGTCCGACGTCCTTGTGGATCTCCGGCCGGCCTCTTCGACGGCCAAGCACCTATGCGAGGTCATCTGTCCCCGGTCGGCGACGGAGCCTCATGATCCGATATTCGGAGCGGGACGGCTCAGTCAGAAACCAAGGCGATCGAGGTCGCACGCGGAAACTGGAGCTCGTCCCTTTCCGCCGGAGAGGAGGTCAGCCTCGCCACAGCTCGCCTGTGGAGAGCATGGCGTAAATTACCCGGCACAGTTTTCGGGCGGCTGCGACCCGAGCCGTGGGCCAGCCCAGCCGCTCCTTGAGCCCCTGGTAGTAGAGGGTCAAGGAACTGTCCGGCGCATGCTGGACATGGTTTGGGATCGTGGAGATCAACTCCCCTCGAACCCACCGGTTGGCACCTCGTGGAATGGGTCCGTGGCGCGGGTGCCCCGAGCCGGACTGCTTCACCGTAGGGGCGAGCCCGGCGTAGGAGACAAGCCGGCCCGGCGACTCGAACCGACCGATCGGCAGTAGCTCGGCCGCGAAGAGAAAGCCTCGATAGGGGCCCACTCCCGGAATCGTCTGGAGGAGCGAAGCCGCCCGATGGTTGCCGGCCTCCCGCTCGATACGCTTGTCGAGCTCCTCGATCTTCGAGGTGAACCAGTCGGCCAGCTCGAGTTGGCCGCCCACCAGCGTCTGCTGCTCGGCACTGAGATCAGGCCAGACCGTCTTCTCGAGCCACTCGCGCCCCTTGTCGCGCAGCAGCGTCTCTCGCTCTCCCTGGATCCCCTTCTGATGGAGCTGGTTGTGGACCCGGTTGATGCAACGAGTTCGATCCTTGACCATCATCGCCCGATGCCGCACCAGCCGAGCCATCTCTCGTTGGGCCGGCGGCTTCGGATACGCCCCGGGAATCAGGTCTCCCTGTAGCATTCGGGCCAACAGCTCCGCGTCCACCGAGTCGGTCTTCGTGTGTGCGGACGCGATCGCCTCCAACTTGCTCGCGTGGGCCAGGTGGAAATCGATCTCCGTGGGCGCCAACAGATCGTGGATCCAGGGCCAGAACGGGCACGTCTCCACCACCACCTGTAAGGGACGAAACCCCTCCAGCTCCTTGAGCAACGGTTCACCTGCCCCGATGGGGATCCGCTTACGCCGGTGGACCAGCTCGCCTGCCTTGTCCACCACGGCCAACGTCAGATAGGTTTTGTGAGCGTCAATGCCTCCATAGTACATGGGTAGCCTCCTGGGCTGGCTGTGCGCCTGCGCCCGAGTCCTGTTCTCCTAGCGTAAGCGCCTCCCGTTCAGGGGGCTACTTGCGTCTCCCACCCCCCGGCGAGGCTCGGTTCCATAAGGTCAGAAAACTCTAAGGCCGTCTTCCAGGAATGCTTCGCCCCCCTCCCCGTCTTCCCGGAGCGCCTCGGCCTCCTGGGCATCCCTCGCGGTGAGGAGCCTTGGCCTCACTCGACTGTCAATCGAGGTCGGAGACCTTCCGGGTGCGGGCGGCCGGGAAGCTTCCCAGCACCGCCAGCACCGATGTCCTCCTCCGGGCTTCCTCTACCGCCTCCTCGGCCTCGGGTGTGTCCATGTCCGCTCGGAGCTCCAGGATGAACCGGTACCGCCACGGGACCGTAGCCGGGCGGGACTCGAGCTTGGAGAGATCGATCCCTCGCTCGGCAAAGGGTTCCAGGACCTGGAGAAGGGAGCCGGGCTGGTCCCGGAGCTCCAGGACCACCACCGTCTTGTACGAGAGGGCCGGATCTCGTTTTTCCTCGGAACGGGAACCTCCTTTCCGTATCACGAAGAACCGGGTCTGATTGTCATCTCGGTCCTGGATCTCCTCCGCCAATAGCTCCAGGGAGTACCGTTCCGCCGCCCCTCGCGAGGCGATGGCCGCCACCGTGGGGTCTCCGTCCTTGGACACCTGTTGAGCCGCGCCTGCGGTATCGTAGACGGCCACCGCCTGCATCTGAGGTCTCTTTGAGAGGAAGTCGGTGCATTGAGCCAACGCCACTGGATGCGAGATCACCTTACGCACTTCCTCCAGGCTCGACCGTGGAACACCCAGAAGGTGGTGTCGGATGGGGATGACGATCTCCCCGGTAATTTCGAGCCCCCCGCCGATGAGGACGTCATAGGCCCCCTGGACGCTTCCGGCCAAGGTGTTCTCCACGGGAAGGACCCCGAAGGTGGCCGTCCCCTGCATGACCGCCTCCCCCACCTGACGGAAGTTTCGACAGGGAAGGGTGTGAGCCCCTTCTCCGAAGTGAGTGAAAAGGGCTTCCTCGCTGAAGGCTCCCGCCTCCCCTTGAAATGCCACCACCGGGGGGGCTGTGTCTTCCCCGGTCTCGTTTGGCCCGGCGCCGCTTTGCCTATCGAGGGCTTCCATCACGTGTCTCCCAGTGCTCCTCCGGGTACGAATTCCCT
>SKZC01000202.1 GCA_007127575.1 Gemmatimonadota bacterium | reverse complement strand
CCACGCCATTGGGAATCACCTCGATCCGTTCCCGGGGCATCCCCCGGTAGATCAGGTCGCCCGCCGTACTCCTGGAGACGGCCACGGTGGGGACCCACTCGAAGACCCGGGGAATGGGCCGCTCCAGAAGCCAGGTGAGGGCAGCCACCGGAACAGACGCCTCGGCGAAGGCCGTGGGACCGAAGAGGTGGTGCACGAGGAGGACCACGGGGGAGTCGGTCCACAACGGACTGAACAGGGGCACCTTGTTCAGGTCTTCCACCAGGACATCAAAACCACCTCCCGCCAGATGCCGTCGGTAGTACGGCATGGCCTTCAGGAGAAAGGTGTGGCGCCCCCCGGTGCGGTGAACCTGGATGCCCTCCACGACCTCCTGCGTGGGAGCGTCGGGGTAGCCGGAGGCCAGGAGGGTGACGTGGTGGCCCCGGTCCACGAGCCGGCCGAAGGTGTGCCGCAGGTGGATCTCGGCCCCTCCCGCCTGGGGATTCGTCGGGTCGAGCCAGTTCAGGACCAGGATCCTCACGAAACCCGGGGGTCCCGGCGACGGTCAGGTGGGCCGCGTCTCCCGACGGAAGTCATCCGGCGGCTCACTCAGAAGCGGGGACTGGAACCAGGCCGGGTCACGCACGCTCCTTCCGGAGGGCGTCCAGGACTCCGTTCACGAACGCCGACGAGTCCTGACCGCCGTAGCGCTCCGCCAGGCGAACCGCCTCCTGGATGGCCACGGCCGGCGGGACGTCCTTGAGATGGAGAAGCTCGGCGGCGCCAATTCGGAGGATGCTCCGGTCGATGACGGAGAGGCGGTCCAGACGCCAATTTTCCAGGACGGACCGGAGGGCGGCATCGATCTCTGGAAGATGTTCCTCCACCGCCTCCACGATTCGCCGAAGATGTGGCCGGCGTTCCGTGGCCACTCTGTGAGCGGCCAACGTCTGGCGCAGGGACCCCAGTGGACCCTCCAGGCCGGTGGTCTCCCACCGGTAGAGGACTTGCAGGGCCCATGCCCGGGCGCGGCTACGCTCAGGCCGACGTGCGTTGTCCATGGAAGCGATGCGGTGGGCCCCGAACCCCGTCAGCCCAAACCGTCCAGCAGGTCCACCATCTCCAACGCGGAGAGGGCCGCCTCCCATCCCTTGTTTCCGGCTTTGGTACCGGCACGTTCCAGAGCTTGCTCCACAGTATCGGTGGTGAGTAGCCCGAAGCCCACGGGAACCTGGACGCTCCTGGCCACCTGGCCGAGACCACTGGCCGCCTCGCCCGCCACGAACTCGAAGTGGGGGGTGGCTCCCCGGATGACGCACCCCAGGGCCACGATCCCATGGAAGTCGCCGGAGTCGGCGAGTCGCCTCACCGCCAAGGGCAGCTCCCAGGCGCCGGGAACCCGAACCAGGTGGATGTCACCGTCGGCCACGCCGTGGCGGCGAAGGCAGTCGGCGGCCCCCTCCACCAGGCGGTCGGTGATGAGCTCGTTGAATCGGGAAGCCACCAACGCGAAGCGCCGTCCCTCCCCGGTAAGCGATCCCACATGCTCCTTCACGGCGTCCTCCCCCTCTCGGCACTCATGGCATGTGGCCCAGCTTGAGTCGCTTCGTCTCCAGGTAGGCCCGGTTGTGCTCTCCGGGATTCACCCGGAGCGGCTCTCGTCCCACCACCTCCAGCCCATACCCCTCCAGCCCCACGATCTTCTTCGGGTTGTTCGTGAGGAGGCGAAGCTTGGAGAGCCCCAGGTCCACGAGGATCTGCGCCCCGATCCCATAATCCCGGAGATCCGGCTTGAAGCCCAGGCTCACGTTGGCTTCCACCGTGTCCTGCCCCTCCTCCTGGAGGGCATAGGCCTTCAGCTTGTTGGCGAGTCCCATCCCCCGCCCCTCCTGACGGAGGTAGACCACGGCCCCCGTCCCCTCCTGGGAGATTCTCTTCATCGCGGCGGCAAGCTGCTCACCGCAGTCGCAGCGAAGGGAGCCGAAAACGTCGCCGGTGAGGCACTCCGAGTGCATCCGGACCAGGACGGCGTCTTCCTGATCCAGCTCCCCCTTCACCAGAGCCACGTGCTCACGGTGGTCGATGACGGTTTTATACCCGATGAGGCGGAAATCCCCGTAACGGCTGGGGAGGTTCACCTCGGCGATCCGGCGAACCAGTCGCTCCTCCGAGAGCCGGTAGGCCACGAGTTGGGCCACGGTGATGAACCGCAGGCCGTGCTCTTCGGCGAAGTCTTCCAGGTCGGGGCGGCGGGCCATGCTCCCGTCCGGATTCATGATCTCGCAGATCACCCCGGCAGGCTGGAAGCCGGCGAGCCTCGCCAGGTCCACGCTGGCCTCGGTCTGTCCAACTCGGCGCAGGACGCCCCCCGGTTGTGCCCGAAGGGGGAAGACGTGGCCCGGGCGACGGAGGTCTCCGGGGGTGGATTCGGGATCCACCAGGACCTGAATGGTCTTGGCCCGGTCCTGAGCGCTGATCCCCGTGGTGACTCCGTGGCGACGGTGGGCGTCCACGGAGACGGTGAACGCGGTGCCCTCGGGGTCCGTG
>SKZC01000329.1 GCA_007127575.1 Gemmatimonadota bacterium | reverse complement strand
CTGATCGCCGAAGAGCTGACCGGCGATGCCCTGGACGAAGACGATGGGAAGGAAGACGGCCACGGTGGTGAAGGTGGACGCCACCACCGCACGGCCCACCCGGTCCGTCCCGTCCCGGGCGGACTCAAGGGGCCCCTTCCCCGTCTCCCGCTCCCGAGCGATGGACTCCAGCACCACGATGGCGCTGTCCACCAGCATCCCCACGCCCAGGGCCAGCCCGCCCAGCGACATGATGTTCAGGCTGATGTCCCGGGAGAACATGAGAACGAAGGTGGCGATCACCGAGATGGGGATGGCGGTGACGACGATGAGGGTGGTGGGGAGATGCCGCAGGAAGAGGAGAAGGAGGAGGACGGCGAAGATGGCGCCCATGATGGCCGCCGTCCTCACATCCCCCACCGCACGCTCGATGAAGACCGCCTGATCCGTGATGACGGTGGTGGAGACCCCACCGGGGAGGTCCGCTTCCATCTCGGGGAGACGCTCCCGGATGCTCCGAGAGAGATCCACGATGTTCGCAGTGGACTCCCGGAGAACCGCGATCTCCACCGCCTCGTTCCCGTTCACCAAGGAGAGCGTCTCCCGCTCCGCACCGCCCCGGCGAACCTCCGCCACATCTCCCAACAGAACGGACTCGCCCCCGGCGGTGCCCACCACGACCTGGAGCATCTCGTCCACTTCCACGAACTCGTTCACCGTCCGGACGACGTACTGAGCGTCGCCCTCCTCCAGGACCCCTCCGGCCAGGTTGATGTTCTCGGCGGCGAGCCGAGCGGCCACCTGGGCAAACGGGATCCCCACCTGGGCGAGGCGACCCTCGTCCACCTCCACCAGGATCTCTTCCTGCAACCCCCCGGTGACCCGAACCGCAGCCACCCCCTCGATCCCTTCCAGGGAGCGGCGCACCTGCTCCTCCGCCAGCCAACGGAGCCCGATGAGCTCCTCCCGGTCCTGGGTAATTGCCGGATCCAAGGGACGGGCCGAGACCAGAGCGAACCGAAGCACGGGCTCCGACGCCGGGTCGTACCGGGCGATGGTGGGACGGCCGGCGTCGGCGGGGAGGTTGATGAGATCCAGCCGCTCCCTCAGGTCCAGCGCGGCGAAATCCATGTCCGTCCCCCAGCGGAACTGGACGGTGATGTCAGAGCGGCCCGGCCGGGAGCGAGAGGTGACCTCCTGCACTCCCTGCACCACGGAGATGGCCTCCTCGATGGGGCGGGAGATGAGGGACTCGATCTCCCGAGGACCCACCCCTTCGTATTCCGTCTCGATGGTGACGGTGGGGAAGGAGAGGTCCGGAAGGAGGTCCATCTGGAGCTGGGAGTAGGACACTCCTCCAAAGACCATGACGGCCAAAAAGCCCATGCTCACCGCCACGGGACGGGCGGTGGAGAACTCGACGAGCTTCACCGGCCGCTCCCCCCTCCATTGCCTTGCCCGGGTTCGTCAGCCGGGGCCCCCGGGGGGCCGTCGGGGAACTCGGCATCCTCCGGTGGGGCCGCATCCACGGCTCGGGGGCCCTCCTCGATGGGTTGGCCATCCACCTGCATGACCCGGACCGGTACGTCGGGGCGGAGGTTATCCTGACCCACCACCACCACGGTGTCCCCGGGTTCAAGTCCGGTGGGGATCTCCACCCGCTCTCCCCGGGAGTAGCCCAACGACACTTCCTGTTCCACCGCCGTCCCGTCCCGCACCAGGAAGACCCGGGGCGCGGCGCCGTCCACCAGGACCGATGTCCGAGGCAGGGTAATCCGGCCAGCCAGCACTTCCGTCACGATGTCCACATTGACGAACTGGCCGGGGCGGAGGGGCTCCTCCCCGCTCCGGGCGCCCACCTCCACCGTGACCAGGACCGTCCCGCTGGCCTCGTCCACGACGGGCCGAATCCGTTCCACCCGGCCCTCGGCCACCGGCCCTCGCCCCTCGTCCACCAGGATGCGGGCCACCTGTCCCACCTGAACCCGGGAGATGTCTCGCTCCGGGACGGCTACCCGGGCTTCCAGCCGATCCAGGTCCGCCACTCCGAAGGCTGGCTCGGAGGTATTCACCTGCTGACCCCGATCGATGAACCGGTGGGTGACCGTTCCGGAGATGGGGGACCGAATCCGAGCGTGCTCCACCCGGAGCCGAGCCAGATCCACCTCCGCCTCCGTTACTTCGGCGTCGGAGGCCAGGTTGTCCACCTCCTGATCCGACATGAGATCGAGTTCCCGCAGGGCTCGGGCTCGGTCCACCGCCTCCCGGGCCGCCCGGGCCCGGGCCTCCGCCTGCTCCAACTGCAGCCGCCACTCGGCGTCGTCCAACCGGGCCAGGGTCTCTCCCTCCGCCACCCGGGCCCCTTCCTCCACCAGGATCTCAGCCACCACCCCGGTCTGCTGGGGCACCACCTCCACCCGTTCCCGGGCACGGAGGGTGGTGGACGCTCGGAGGGTCACCTCCAGATCTCCGGCTTCCGCCACCCGCACCGATACCGGCGTGGCCCGAGCCGAGCCACCGCCGCCGGCCATCCCAGGGGGACCTCCACCCTGCCCGGGCCCAGGAGCCGCCTCCCCGTCGCCTCCGCATCCGGCGGCGAAAATCGCCGCCCCGAGGAGGGTGAGAAATCTTGCACCGTATCTCATCATCCATCACTCCGGTCAGATTCTAAGCCGAAAGGGCAGGCCCTTCCTGTGAGCAGAGGCCTGGGCTGAAGCGCAGCACGCCGGCAGGACCCAAACGCCTCTCCGTGGTGAGTTACCAAGAGGTACCGTCTCGACTAACGAACCGGTCCCCCCACCAAGGCTTCCAGGGCGGCTACGGACTGGTGGAACTCGTAGACCGCCGTGATTTCGTCCCGCTCGGCCTGGGAGAGGTTGGCCTGGGCCTCCGCCACCTCGATGGAGGAGGCCAGCCCTAACCGGAACCGCTCCTGGGCCAGACGGAGCTCCTCCCCGGAGATCTCCCGGACCCGCCCCTGGAGCTCCACCGTCCGGTGGGCCGTTTCCAGTGCCCGGACCGCCTGGCTCACCTCGGCCCTGAGCCGAAGCTCCTCGGAGCGGACCTGTTCCCGGGCGTTGGCGTGATTGATTCGCGCCTGCTCCACCTGGCGTCCCCTGGAGAACCCGGTAAACAGGGGAAGAGACAAGCTCAAGGAGAGGCTCCAGGGCTGCCGGTTGTAGCTGAAGGGGAAACCCCGATTCTCCGCCTCCACCTGGCTACGGATGTCCGACACCACCTGAGGGTTGTCGGGGCTCATGGCCTGACAGTCCCGGGGAGGGTCGCCCAAGAGCTCCCGGATTCGATTGTCCTCCACGCAGTTCTCGAACCGGTTCCACTGCTGGCCCACCCGCTCATCCACCAGGGGGCTCAACGTTCCCGCCTGGAAGACGGACGCGTTCACGTTGGCCGACAGGCTCACGCTGGGAAGGTATTGGGTGCGGGCGTTTCGGATCCCTCCCTCCGCCACCTCCGCCGACAACCGGGAGGCGCGGAGAACCGGGTTGCGATCCAACGCCCGGACTACCAACTCCGTCACGTCCAGCCCCGGCTCGAAGAGCTGAAATTCGGTGGCCAGCTCAACGTCGTCCGAAAGCTCCACCCCTAGAATGCGGGCCAGAGCCACCCGGGCCGAAGTGGCCTGGTTTTCCACCTGGACGAGTCGAACCTCGGCCTGAGCGTGCTGCACCTCCGTGCGACGCACGTCCAGCGGCGTGGCGGCTCCCACCTCCACACGGGCCTCCGCCTCCATCACGTTGAGCCGGGTTCGCTCCAGCTCCGCCCGGGCCTGCGCCACCTCGGCGTCGGCCTGGAGGCCGGCGATGTACGCATCCGTCACCTCCACCCGGAGGCCCATCCCGGCCCCCTCAACCTGAGCCTCCGCGGCCCGGGCCTCCCGACGGGCCTGGCCGGGACGCAGAAGGCTGGTACCATCCAGGGAGAGAGAGACCCCGAAGGAGTAGGACGACGAGAGGATCTCGGGCTGCTCCCCCAGAACCACGTCGCCGAAGCGACGCTCTCCCGCCGTCTGAAGCCCGTAGCTGTTGGAGATATTGGCCGAGGGCAGCAGGTCCGACCACGCCTCTCTCACCTCGAGCTCCGAGCTCTCGAGCTGCCGCTCCTGGGTGAGGAAGTCCGGGTTGTTCTCCCGGGCCAACCGGAGAGCCTCCTCCATAGTGAGCCGGTCGGGTCCCGCCGGAAGGGTGATCTGTGCCTGAGCCGAGGAGGCTGAAGCTCCAACACCCGCCAAGGCACCCATGAGCGCACACAACAGCAAAGCCGAAATCCGTCCTTTTCGCACTGATCCCATCTCCTGGACACCCCCGCAGGAGCGGGGGTTCGTACGTCGTATCAAGGGAGGGGCCCCTGGGCCCGTTCACCCCTAGGACAGACGACGGGGCAGGAGCGTTGAGACGAATTTCACAGGAGGGAGGACGGCTACCAATCCGGAAGGGTCTCGCCACGAACCAGGTCAGAGTAGCTCTCCCGAGGTCGGGCCAGGTGAACGCGGGTGCCGTCCACCACCACCTCGGCGGGTCTTCTCCTGGCGTTATAGTTCGAGGCCATGCTGAACCCGTAGGCGCCGGCGGTGCGCACCGCCAGCAGCTCACCGGGCTCCGGGACCGCCAGCTCCCGGTCCCGAGCCAGGAAATCCCCGGACTCGCAAATGGGCCCCACCAGGTCCACGGGCTCCACGGGTCGATGGTCCCGCTTCACCACCGGCTCCACCGCGTGAAAGCCTCCGTAATGGCTGGGTCGCAGGAGTTCGGTCATTCCCCCATCCGCTACCACGAAGACCGTCCCCCCGGACCGCTTGACGTGGAGGACCTGAACCACGAGAACCCCCGCCTCTCCCACCACGGATCGGCCCGGTTCCAGGATGAGCTCCAACCCCTCGGCCTGGACCTGAGGGACCAGCGCTTCCGCCAGGAAGTCCAGATCCAGACCCGGCTCCCCTCGGTAGCCCACGCCGAAGCCACCGCCGAGATCCACATACTCCAGTTTCATGCCCTCGTCCCGAAGGAGCCGAAGGAGCCCCCTCACCGTCCTCCACGCCTCCATATAGGGGTCGGGGTCCATGATCTGGGAACCGATGTGGACGTCCACTCCCCGGACAGCCAGATGCTCATGCTCGTTGGCCCGGCGGTAGAGCTCCAGGGCTTCAGAGGCGGGAACGCCGAACTTGGAGGCGGCGTGGCCGGTCCGGGTGTACTCGTGGAACGTGGGGGAGTGGATGTCCGGGTTGACCCGGATGGCCAGAGGGGCCCGAAGGTCTTTCTCCTCCGCCACCTTAGCCAGGACCTCCAGCTCGTGGGCGCTCTCCACGTGAAAGGCCCCGATCCCAGCCTCCAACGCCCGTTCGACCTCTTCGGGGCGCTTGCCCACCCCGGCGAAATAGATGTCCCGGGGCCGGATCCCCGCCTGGAGACATCGGTGGAGCTCGCCGGCGCTTACGATGTCCGCTCCCGTTCCAAGGGAGGCCAATCGGTTCAGGACCGACAGGTTCCCATTCGCCTTCACCGAGTACGCCAGCGTGAACGGTACGCCGGAAAAGGCGGTGCGGAACCTTCGAACGTTCTCACCCACGAGGGCCAGGTCATAGACGTAGAGCGGCGTGCCGTAGCGACGGGCCAGCTCCTCCAGCGGAACCTCTCCGCAGTGCAGCTCCCCCCCCAGCCTGCGGAACCCGGAGAGCCCCGGGGTGGACTCCATCAGTACGCCCGCGCCCAGACCACCTCCATTTCCGCCTTCTCGCCGCCGACACAGCGTTCGGGGGGCGTGGAAGAGCGAAAGTCCGGATCGGGGATGCACCGGATCGTGGCCTTGGTCCGCTCCTTGACCTCCTCCTCCACCCCGGGATCTCCACTCCAGCCGGTGTAGACGAAGCCGGCACCGTCCTCGAAGTGATCGGCGAGCTCGTCGATGGAGGCGGCCCCTCGCCGGGTGTTCTCCTCCCTGCGCTGGACGGCACGGGCCAGCAGGTGGGCCTGAAGCCGATCCAACCGCCCGGGAAGGGACTTCACCGCCTCGTCCTCGGGCAGAAACTGTTTCCGCTTCTCTCCCTCCAACTCCACTCGATTCACCAGGACCACCTGCTCCTTCGCCAGGTCCTTCGGGCCCACCTCCAGCCGGATGGGTACTCCCTTCCGTTCCCACTCGTAGAACTTGGCGCCAGGGCTCAGGTGGTCCCGGGCGTCCACCCGAACCCGGACCCCGGCATCCTTTAGCTGGAGGCGCAAGGACTCGGCCTTCTCTCGAACGGCTCCCCCGTCCTCCCCGCGGGCGATGGGGACCACCACCACCTGAGCCGGAGCCAGCCTGGGAGGGACGACCACCCCGTCGTCGTCGCCATGGGTCAGAACCATGCCACCTACCAATCGGGTAGAGACGCCCCACGACGTGTTCCAGGCGTACTCTTCCTCTCCAGCCTCGCTCTGAAAGGTGAGGTCGAACTGCTTGGCGAAGTTCTGGCCCAGGAAGTGGGACGTACCCGCCTGGAGCGCCCGGTTGTCCTGCATGAGCGCCTCGCAGGAGTAGCTTCGCACGGCGCCTGCAAACTTTTCGGACTCGCTCTTGAGCCCCGTCAACGGAGGCATGGCGATCCACTCCTCCATGAAGGTGCGGTAGACCCCCAGCATCCGCCGGGTTTCCTCCTCAGCCTCCTCCGCAGTGGCGTGGGCCGTGTGCCCTTCCTGCCAGAGGAATTCAGAGGTCCGGAGGAAGAGTCGGGTACGGAGCTCCCACCTCATCACGTTGGCCCACTGGTTCAGCAGGAGCGGGAGATCCCGGTAGCTCTGTACCCACTTGCTGTACATGGAGTAGATGATCGTCTCCGAGGTGGGACGAATCACCAGGGGCTCCTCCAGGTCCTTCCCTCCGGCGTGGGTGACCACAGCCAGCTCCGGCTTGAACCCCTCCACATGCTCCTTCTCCTTCTCGATGAAAGACATGGGGATGAGGAGCGGGAAATACGCGTTTTCGTGGCCCGTCTCCTTGAAGAGGTCATCCAGGGCCCGTTGCATGTTCTCCCATATGCCGTATCCCCAGGGACGGATGACCATGCTTCCCCGCACCGGGGAGTAGTCCGCCAGCTCCGCCCGGAGCACTACCTCGTTATACCAGGCCGCAAAGTCCTCGGACCTGGGGGTCAGCCGTCTATCGTCTGTCATCCGCCTCGTCGATCCTCGTCGGTCCATCCAGGTTTTCGTCTACGGAGCCTCCACCGGACTCCTTGCGTGCCACCCCCACCGCCGGGATGAGGAAGAGGAGGAGGGAGAGAACGGACCAGGAGAGCCAGAACGGCACCTGTGGCGGCACGAAGAGGAAGGCCACCACCGCCCCCCCGGCCAACGCGAAGATCATGGCCACAGCCAGCATGGCGTACTCCAGGGCGTTGAGCCTCCGGATCGCACGCTCCATCGTCGCTCGAGTCTCCTCGAATCCATCCTCCGTCATGACTTTCCCCTACCTCCTCCGCTCGCCTGCACCTACCCTCCCACTTCCGGGCGCTCCAGGAGTTGCGTCACAGCCCCTCCCTCCGATCCGGGAAGAAGCTCTCGAGAGCGACCTCCCGCTCCTCCCCATCCTGCATGTCCCGAAGCACCGCGACCCCACGGCTTACCTCCTCCGGTCCCAGGACCAGCGTCCGGCGGGCTCCCTCGGCCCCGGCCTGGGAAAACTGCTTTCGCACCGACTGAGACCGGAGTCCGTAGACCACGGAGCGGCCCCGAGCTCGTTCGGCCGCAGCCACTCGCCGGGCCAACGGCCGAAGATCGTCGCCAATGGCCACGATGAACAGGTCCACCTCCCGCCGGAAGTGGGGGCTCAGCCCCCGGTCCCGGAGGAGCTCGCCCAGAACCACATCCCCCATGCCGAATCCCACGGCCGGAAGGGACTCTCCCCCCACGAGCTCCAGAAGGCGATCGTAACGCCCCCCTCCGCAGATGGCCCTGAGCTCGCCTTTCCGATCGAAGAGCTCGAAGACGATCCCCGTGTAGTAGGCTAGCCCCCGAACGATCCGGATATCTACTTCTACGTTCTCCTCGAGCCCCAGGGCGGCCAGGTCCTCCAGATACCGGTGAAGATCCTCCAGAACGGGCCCCACCGCGTCCCGGTCCCCGTAATGTTCCTGGACACGTTCCAGGCCCGGGGCCTGAAGGAGTTCCAGCACCTTCCTCGCTGCCGTCGGCTTCAGGCCCAGCTCCCCAAGCCGCTCCAGAGTCCGCTCGTCCGACTCCCGCTCCACCTTGTCCACCACCTGGAAGGCGCTCTCCATCTCGCCGCTGGGCACCCCGGCCTCCTCCAGCACGGCTCGAAGGAGGCGCCGGTCCGAGACCCGGGCGCGAAAATCCATCTCGTCCAACCCCAGCTCTCGGAGACCGTCCAGAGCCACTGCTAAGACCTCGGCGTCGGCAGAGACGTCTGCCTCCCCTACCACATCCACGTTCCACTGGAAGTGTTCCCGGAGCCGACCCCGCTGCTGACGCTCGTAGCGGAAGAGCTGAGGCACGGAAAACCACCGGATGGGCTTGGGAAGCGAACGACTCCGGTCCGCCAGAATCCGGGCCAGAGACGGGGTCATCTCGGGCCGAAGAGCCACCTCCCGGTCCCCCTTGTCCTGAAAGTTATACAGCTGACCGACGATCTCGTCTCCGCTCTTGGCGGTGTAGAGTTCCAGCCCCTCCAACGGAGGGCCGTCGTACTCTAAAAAACCGTAGCGCCGGGAGACCCGGCGCCACGCATCGAAGATGTGTTGTCGAAAGGCCAGCTCCTGGGGGGGGAAATCCCGAAACCCCGGGAGCCGGGCGAAGCTCTCTTCGTTCGGCATGGGCGGAATGTAGAGAAATCCGGAGAAAAGGGGCAAGGCGAGGTTTCCCGGTGGAGAACGACCCTCAAGCGTCCCTGAGGCCCAGCCACGAGCGTGCCGCTCCCACGGTATGGAACGAGCCGCTGACCACCACGGTCCCGCCTCCTCCAGCTCGGCTCCGGGATACCTGCAACGCCTCTCGAAGGTCCCTCCGGACCTCCAGAGGCTTGGAACCGCTCAGCGTCCCCGCCACCGAATCCGGATCCCACCGCCGATGAGGGGGGGCCCCGGGGGGAGAGGTGAGGATCGCCTCATCCACGGCTCGGAGGAGTGGTCTCAGAATCCCGGCCCCATCCTTGTCCGCCAGAATCCCGGCCACCAGGACCCGGGGCCGGGGAAAGTCGAGGGCCGCCAGGGTTCGGGCGAGAGCGCGGGCCCCGGCCGGGTTGTGAGCCACATCCAGCAGCCAGCCTCCTCCCTTCGCTTCCGCCACCTCCATACGACCGGGGACCCGGACACCCCTCACCCCTTCCACCACCGACTGCCGAGAAGGCCGGAGGACGGACGGAAGAAGGTCCAGTCCCCTGACCGCCACCGCCATGTTCCGGGCCTGATGCGCTCCCAGGAGGGGAGTGGAAACGTGTAGGGGGCCAAACGAGTCGGTGAGCACCTTCACCTCGGTTCCCCTTCGACTCACCTGAGCCCCACGGAGCCTCCGTTCCACCATCTGGAGAGGCACGTGACGCTCCCGGGCCCACTTCTGAAACAGAGCCCGGATCCGCGGGCGAGTCTCGCCCAGCACAGCCGGGACTCCCTGCTTCAAGATCCCCGCCTTTTCCCAAGCCACCTCCGCAAGAGTCCGGCCCAGGTATTGGCCATGGTCCAGGCCCACGTTCGTGATGGCCGTGACGCTGGGCTCCACCACGTTGGTGGCGTCCAGCCTCCCTCCCAGGCCCACTTCGGCCACCACCATGCTCACCTGCTCCCGGCGGAAGAGCTCGAAGGCCAGCACCGTTTCGGCTTCAAAGTGGGAAGGGCGGAACCGCTCGAACAGGGGACGGAGCTCCCCGGCCGCCTCCACCAGGAGCTCGGTGG
>SKZC01000053.1 GCA_007127575.1 Gemmatimonadota bacterium | reverse complement strand
CCAGTCCATCGGAGAGCCGGGCACCCAGCTCACCCTCCGGACCTTCCACATCGGAGGAACGGCGGCTCGCATTGCAGCCCAAACACAGCGGAAGTCCAAGATGGAGGGGACGGTGGCTCTGGAGCGGGTCACCACCGTGGAGACCAAGGATGGGGACCAGGTCGTGACCTCCCGGGAAGGGCAGATCCTGCTCAAGACGGACGAGGGTCGGGTCCGCAGTCGCCTCTCCGTCCCTTACGGCGCCAATCTGGCCGTGGAGGAGGGACAGAAGCTGGAGGTGGGAGACCTCCTCTTCGGGTGGGATCCCTACTCCGAGCCCATCGTGGCCGATGCCCCGGGGAAGGTCAAGTTCGTCGACATCGTGGAAGACCAGACGATGCGTGAGGAGCTGGACGAGTCCACGGGGCGGCGCCAGATGGTCATTACCGAAGACCGTCACAAAAAGCTCCACCCCACCCTCCAGATCGTGGCTGGGGCCAAGGAGTCCCAGAAGCTTCGGGAGTTCATCGTGCCGGTGGGAGCCCACCTTATGGTGAAGGACGGGGACGCGGTGGAGCCGGGGCAGACCTTGGCGAAGATCAGCCGGGAGGTCTACAAGACCCGGGACATCACCGGAGGACTCCCCCGGGTGGCGGAGCTCTTCGAGGCTCGCCGTCCCAAGGATCCGGCGGTGATCACGGAGATCGACGGATCCGTGAGCTTCGGCGATGTGAAGCGCGGAAAGAGGGAGGTCCTGGTCACTCCGGACACCGGCCCCGAGCGAGTCTATGAGGTGCCGGTAGGAAAGCACATGCGCGTCCACGAAGGCGATGTGGTCCGGGCCGGAGACCGGCTCTCGGAAGGTCCCATCAACCCCCACGACATCTTGCGGATCAAGGGGCCTCGGGCGGTGCAGGAGTACCTGCTCAACGAGACCCAGGAGGTCTACCGTCTCCAGGGGGTGAAGATCAATGACAAGCACATCGGGGTCATCGTGCGACAGATGCTCCAGAAGGTCCGGATCACCGATCCTGGCGACACGGATCTTCTCGAGGGGGAGCACGTGGATCGCGCCGACTTCCGGGAGACGAACATGAAGGCTATCCAGGCAGGGGGGAAGCCGGCCCGCTCGGAGCCCCTCCTCCTCGGGATCACGAAAGCGAGCCTCACCACGGAGTCGTTCATCTCCGCGGCCTCGTTCCAGGAGACCACCCGGGTCCTCACCGACGCCGCCGTGCGTGGTGCCCGGGACGACCTGAAGGGCCTCAAGGAGAACATCATTATCGGGCATCTCATCCCTGCCGGGACGGGGACCCACCGGTACGAGGACATCGAGTTCATGGTGGACGAGGCGTACTACGACGAAGAGGTGCTTCCCCTTCAGGAGCCGGACAGCCTCCTCCCCGGATTGGAAGGCGAAGCCGAGGAGGAGCGGTCTCAGGAGGAGGCCGCGGTGGACTAAGCGGGAGGACGAAGTGTCCAGGAGCAGGTCCGACCACGGCCGGAGCTCCGGCGAGGGGGAGGGAGTGGCCCGGGAGGGCGGCACCCTCCCCCTCCTCCGTTTTCTCCTCACGGGTCGGGAACCCCGGGACCCGGCAGCCGTGGCGGCGGGAGTGGACTGGGAGCGGGCTCAGCGCCTCCTCTCCCGTCACCGGTTGGGTCCCATGGCGATGGCCGCACACCGGGTCCTCGCCCCCCGCCAGGGCGATCTCCTTCCTCCCGGGCTCCAGGAGCGCTGGGAGGGCCCCTACCGGGCCGTTGCACTCCGGAACACCCTCCTTCTGGAGACGGTGGAGCGGGTGGAAGCCCTCCTGGAACGCCGAGGGATCGGCATCATGGCCATGAAAGGTGCCGCCCTCCTTCGCGACGGGACGTATCCGGATCCCGGCGCCCGGCCCATGGACGATGTGGATCTGGTGGTGGCCCCCCCCCGAGCTTCGGAGGCGGTGGCCGCCCTTCTGGAGGCGGGATACCGTCCCTGGATGGAGTGGACTCCTCACCATCCCCTCTGGCTGGACAGCATGACCTTCACGGCTCCCGAGAGCCCGCCGGGGCTTCCCCTGGTGGTGGACCTCCACTGGAGGACGGACTTCGGTACTCCTCGCTACGGAAGGAGCGGCGCCACCACCCTCCTGGGGGCGCCGGAGCCCGGTGGCGCGTCGGTGCCGGAGCCGGAGCCGCACCTGCTCGTCCTGGCGGAACACGTGCTCAAGCACCTGCCCGTGAAGCTTCACCTCCTGGGCCTGGCCGATCTGGCCCGCACCCTCCCCTGGGTATCCCGCTGGATCGAAGTGAGAGAGATGGGGCGGACCCGGGAGCTGGCTCCCGGGGTGGGCCTTTTGCTGGCCCAGATGGAGGAGGAGCTGGGGGCCGCCGTGCCCGAGGAGGTGATCCGGGAGCTGGGAGGAGAGGGGCGCTGGGTTCGAGGCGCCCGGAGGAGGCTGAGCCTTCGGGCCCTGGAGGACGGGAGGGACGACCCGGGCCGCTGGGAGGGCCTACGGATCCGGGCGACCCTCCTGGGCTCTCCGGGTCGGGCCGCCATGGTGGCGTGGAGCACGGTGGCGCCGGAGGGGACGTGGCT
>SKZC01000486.1 GCA_007127575.1 Gemmatimonadota bacterium | reverse complement strand
GCTTCCGCCAGGGCCCGGGCCGCGATATGGGGCTCCCCTCGGCGTCCCACCTCGGCGAACCGAAGCGAGCTTCGCTCGGCGTCGTCGTAGGCACCTCGCTGGTACTCCAGCTCCATCAGGCAGGCGTGCCCCTTCGCTACGACCTGGGTCATGCCCTCCCGCCGAGCCTCTTCCGTGACCCGGCGCACGCGAGCCTCCACGTCTTCCGGGCGATGGTTCCGCATGCTGCGAAAGCCGTAGAGCTGGAGCAGTCGCATCTCCAGAGGGATGCGAGCGTCGTCGGAGAGGGCCTCCACCTGAGCCAGCCCTCGCTCCACCATGGCCGAGGCCTCATCGAAGGCAAAAACCCATAGAGAAGCCTCGGCGGCCTCCAGGTATGCCTGGGCCGAGAGCGCCGGCAGGCCACCCAGCTCTGCGTGGTGGGCCACCTCGCCGGGGATTCGATCGTCGCCGGCGGTGCGTACGTCCAACGTGGTGGCGATGCTTCGGTGAATCTGGCGCCTCAGAGGCTTTGAGGGCCGGCCGTATGCCGCTTCCCGGAGTAGAGAATGAGTGAAATCGAACCGGTCGGGCCCGGTGGCCCTCAACACCCCTGAACGCTCCAGGCAACCCAGTGCCTCAAGGATTTCGTGGGCGGGCTGTTCCACCACCTGCACCAGGGTGGGCACATCGAAGGTCCGTCCCAATGCGGCGGCCCACGGGAGGAGGGACCGGGCTCGAGGCTCCAGGCGGTCGAGTCGGTGGCGGAGCTCCTCCTCGATGGTGGCGGGAGTGCGGCGAACCCCATCCCGGAAGGATGGTGCTACGGCGAGGGTGAAAAAGGGGTTCCCCTCGCTGGTAGTGAATACCTCGGTCGAGTCCAGCCCGGGATCCACGGCGTGGACCAGGGCTTGGGTGTCGGCGGCGTTGAGTCGTCCCAGGGGGAGTCGACCCAAGTGGGACGCCTCCTCCAGAGAGCCGACCATGGCGGCTACGGCGGATCCCGGAGCCGTGTCCTCCTCCCGCGCCGCCAGCGCCAGCACCAGAGGAGCGGAGGCCAGTACACGGACCACGTAGTGGAGGAGCGCGACGGAGGAGGTGTCCAGCCACTGAATGTCGTCCAGCACCACAAGGGCCGGAGGTGATGCTTCAGCCACTCGTCTCAACAGATGGGCGGTGGCCTCGAAAATCTGGCTGCGGTCCTCGGGTCCGTTCGTGCGAGGCCGGGGGCCAGAGCCTTCAAGGAGCCCGGTCAGGGAGGCTCGGGTCTCGGCGTCCAGGGTCGACCTCGGCAACTGCTGGAGCATGTCGATCCAGGGGCCGTAGGGCCGGAGCTCTTCCGTCTCGAAGATTCGTCCCGAAAGGGCCGTGCCACCGGCGGAACGCACATTCCGGACCCACTCCCTGAGGAGCCGGGTCTTCCCGATCCCGGCTTCACCGGTGAGCAGGATCGCCGTCCCCTCCCCCTGTACGGTCGCCCGTTGGAGCGCGTCCCGGAACGCCGCCATCTCCGTGGCTCGACCCACCAGGGGTGGCTCTTCCTCACTCGGGATCGGGAGATGTTCGGGCTCCGGGAGTCGGGCGAGAGCCTCGGACAGGTCACTCGTCTCTGCGCCGCTCACCGGCCCGGCGGGCTCCGAGGTGCGTCTTCGCCCGGGGCGCGCCATCAGCCGTCGGCGGGCCGTCTCCAGCTCCTGTGAAGGGGAGACGCCCAGATGCTCCGAGAGCATCCGTCGGCACCGATCATACAGCTCCAACCCCTTGTCCATGCGTCCGGTCTCGGCCAGCAACTCCATGGCCGCCATGTATCCGTCCTCACTGAACGCGTCCAGGGAGAGTCGCGTCAGGGCGTGGGAAAGGGCGGCCTCGGGATCGGCTCGAAGTCGCTGGACCAGGGTGGCGTGGATGGAGACGTGGAGCCTCCGCAGGTCCTCCCTTCGGCCCAGCGACCAGGCCTCGTACTGATGACAGCCGGGAAGGTCCAGGCCCTCTACGAATTCACCGCGGAAGGCGGCGGCCGCCTCCTTCAGCGCCTCGGTCGAGGCCTCCGCGGGATCGTGGGGAACGATGGACTGGACACGATGGACGTCCACCTCCGTCCCGTCTCCCTTGAAGGCCACCCGGTCACGGGTGGTTACGAAGGGTTCGGGACCGGTCCCCCCCAGAGCGCCCCGGAGCTTGGAGAGGGCCCAGCGGAGTCCGGCGCGCGGATCGTCGACATCCTGCCAGAAGAGGTCGCAGAGAGCGCTCCTGGCGTGAGGGCGCCCGGTGGCGACGAGGTAGGCCAGGAGGGCCCGGGCCTTCCTGGATGGGGGAAGGTCCAGGGGGTCGGTGCCTTCCAGCGCCTCCAGCGGACCTAGAAGGCGGATGTTCAGTTTGGGAGGGCTCATGGATCACCTCCGAGCGGCGGCGCCGTCCGTGACGAGTTGGGTGATGGCACGACGTCAGGGGGCGCCCTCTCACCGGTACACTAGGGCCTCGGCGCAGCCGCAGCCACTTTGGCGCCTGAAAAGAGCCAGGACGGACGGCCTTGTCCCTCCCGCCTCCAGCACCGTACCGTCCTCGTCGGTGGGCCTTCATCGAGCTTCGGAGGAAATCCAGATGAGC
>SKZC01000303.1 GCA_007127575.1 Gemmatimonadota bacterium | reverse complement strand
TCATCCTCCTGCATGACGCAGTGTGCGATCAGCGATATCGCAGTCGGGGGGAGATGCTGAAGATGCTCGACACCTTCCTGGCCCAAAGGTCGGATGCCTACGAATTCGTCACGGTGCCCGAGCTCCTGAAGCTCGGGCGGCCCATCCGGCGGTCGGGCCTCAAGAGGCCCAACCTTAAGCGTTTCGCAACATATGAGAAGGCTTTCTACTGAGGGGAGTGAAGTCGGCTATCCTCGAAGCGTGGCAGAAGGTGGAGCACACGATTACCTGGAGTCCATCCGATGAGGTTCATCATCGTCACCGCCCTCCTTCCGGCAGCGCTGCTGTCCGTCACCCTTTCCTGTGATATGACGAGCCCCGCTCCGGACTTGGTGGAGCGGAGTGATCCCGATCACCGGACCCAGACCGGAACCCTGTGGGCCCCGTTCTTGGAGTGGAGCGTCCCGAACCCCTCCTACGACGGAAACCCCTACGACGTGATCGCTACGGTGACGTTTGTCCACAGCGGAAGCGGGGAGGTGAGGGAGACCCAGATGTTCTACGCGGGCGGCAACGAGTGGCGTTTTCGGTTCACCGGCACCCGAACTGGAGAGTGGACGTTCGAAAGCACAAGCGAGGACCCGGATCTGGGTGGCCAGCTCGGACGCGTCCTCATCGAGCCGAACCCCGACCCCTCCATCGAGGGGTTCCTCCAGGCGGACGGAAACCGATTCGCCGTTCAGGTGGGAGAGGGTGGGGAGGTGAGGCCCCGGCTCTACAACGTGTACATGAACGCAGCTCACGCAGGGTCGTTGGGAGACTATTCCCTGGAGGCGCGCACCCTGAGGAGCCAGGTGGACCAGCTTCTCAACGAGGCCCAGGCCCACGTATTCGACGCTGTGTTTGTCGCGGTCAACAACAACTGGTTTGACTTCGGGAGCAGCTCCCACCTCGACCACGACAGTGAAAACCCGGACCCGGACGCGTTCGTGGTCCTGGAAGAACTCATCACTCGAGCCCACGCGCGCGGCCTGTCCGTCCACATCTGGAAGTGGGGGGATGAGGAGCGCCACTGGACGCCCGTCGGGGTGGGAGGGATCAACGGGGTCCCGGATCGGAGGCTGCAGCGATACATCGCTGCCCGGCTCGGCCCCCTTCCCGGTTGGACGATGAGCTACGGGTTCGACCTGGACGAATGGGTGGCGCCGGAGGAGGTCCGTTCCTGGGCGGAATACATGGGCGCCCATTTCGGTTGGCCTCACCTGCTCATGGCGAGGGAGTCTGGTCAGGACCGAGTTCACCCCAGCGAGACCTTCAGCCTGGGAGACCGAAAGCTGGACGTTTTTTCCAGCGACCAACGGCCCGAGGCCGACTTCTTCCAGTGGACGAAAGGTTTGCTGACGGAGGCGGAGGGTCGCCCCCTTCTGTACGAGCGTCGATTTCTCCACACCCGGGACCGATTCTGGGATATGGATACGACCCGGCGGGCCTTGTGGCAGTTCACCCTCGGTGGAGGCGCGGGAGCCATATGGGGGATCCTGTGGGGCAACGGTGACCCCTACCCACGACCCCAGGAGCTGGGCACCCACGGCCAGTTCTGGAAGGGACGCTTCCTCTCCGAGATGGAACCCACCTCCCGGAGCGCAGGCTCGTACACCATTTCTACACGGGGTGGAACCCATTTCGTCCTCTACCGAGAAGATGCCTCTACGCTCCGACTGGACCTGACGAGGATGGAAGGGGCCAAGCCGGCGGTAGCCGTCGACACGAGAAGACCGTACGCCGAGATCCCGATCGGTACCCTGGACCCTGGGGATCACCTCTGGCGAGCGCCCCATCGGTCGGACTGGGCTGTGGCGGTGGGTACCTTCCCGCACAGGTGAAGGGTCGTTCTGACTTGTGGTCACCCTTCCCCGTTGCTCAGTGTCCTATGGCACCAACGGATGCGGCCTCATACGACGATGGACGGAGGTTTCTCAAGGTCGGGCTTGGTACGCAATCGTGTCACGGAACTTGCATGCAGTGTGGGGGCAGCCCTGATCGGGCGAGAGGCTCGTCCCTACAGCCCCCCGATCGTCCACCTCTGAGATTCCTCGCGTCGGCTTGAGAATGGGAGACTGAACATGCCGGAGTTCGTGCGTAGCAACCACATCGCCTTGCCGTTGAACGACGTAACGGAGGAAGAGCACGGGCGTCGGCTCGACCTGGGGGTCCTCAGCGTGATCCGGACTGCCCCTGCCATGCTTACGGGCGCTGAGCGCCTTCTGCTTTTCTCGCTGATCTACAGTCTCCGCCCCAAGAGATACCTCGAGATCGGAGTGCTTCAGGGCGGGGCCTCCCTCATCGTATCTCGGGCCATGGACGCCCTCCTTGATCACGATGGACGGCTTACCCTGGTGGACCGGGATCCTCAGATCGCCCCGGAGCATTGGGAGGGCATGAGGGAAAGAAGCGTGCTCGTCCGGGGTCAATCGCCACAGGTTCTGGGACAGGCTCGCGAAGCCGCAGGTGGCCCGTTCGACTTCGTTTTCATCGACGCCGGCCACTCGGAGCGTGCTGTGCTCCGGGATGCCCGGGGGGCGTGGCCTCATTTGGCGAATGGCGCATACATG
>SKZC01000327.1 GCA_007127575.1 Gemmatimonadota bacterium | reverse complement strand
GTCCAATGAAAGCCGGGGGGTGACGTAGGGGGTGAAAAGTGCACCGTCGAAGGGGATGACCCGACCCATGGTGACTCCGATGGGCACGCTCACCAGCCCGTATTCGCCCACTGCGCCTCCCACGCCGGCAACCAGCACCACGTCCAGGGGAAACGTGGGCCCGGCGCTGTGGAGGGAGGCGGCGAGATCCACCCCGCCCGAACCGGCAAGTTCTCCCCGATAGCCCTCCGCCAGCCCCACCCGGAACCCCATGGAGTTGGGAGCGGTGGCGCTTCTCCAGGTGAGGAGCGCTCCGACCCCGCTCCCCGGATCCGGATCGGTGAGGTAAACGCCGAACCCGCCGGGCTGATTGGGGGCCATGAGCATGGGGGACTCCCAGGCCACCTGCGCCTCCACTTCCTCCCACCCCAGAACCGCTCCGGCCAGTAGAGCCAGACACCAGATCGGCGTCCGGGATCGTCTCACGGAATTCCAGTTCACGGTCAACCTCCATGTCGTTTCTCGAATATGCGTCGTGGCACCGGCGTCGCCGGCGGCTCCAGCAGGGTGCAAGGAGCTTGCCATCCCCGGTAACGGTCCCGGTACGCCCCTTGCACGAATTGTCGGCGAAAGCGGTCCACGAATCGACGCACTCGCAATCCTAAGGAGGCACCCATGAAACGGTCCTCAGACGGATCTAGAAGGCTCATCCTGTCCTCGGCGGTGCTGTTGCTGGGGCTGGGTGCCACCAGCGCCTGCTCCGGAGAAAGGGAGCCCCACCCGGAGGAGGATGCCGTGGAGGAGGCCGCAGTGGAGGAGGTCGGCACGAGCTCTCCCACCCTGGAGGCGGTCCCCTCTCCCAGGGAGGCTCAGTCTCCGGTGGGGGGTGAGGCCAGCTCCGTGAGCTCGGCGAACCCGGGGACCTCGAGCCCGGCTCCGGAAGAGCCGCCGGTGCGGGCACTCCCGGAGGGCAGCCTCCTCGTCTTCCAGGTCACCGAGCCCGTGTCCACATCCTCGCACCAGGCGGGCGACGCTTTCGAGCTGCGGCTCCTGGAGCCGGTGAGGGGCCCCTCCGGGGCATACCTGCCCACGGGCACCCGGGCCATGGGAGTGGTGACACAGGCCCAGAGGAGTCCCAGCTCCCAGGAGGAGGCGGTCCTGTCCGTAGAGGTAAGGGAGGTGGAGCTGGACGGTTCGTTTCGCCGGGTGCGGGGCACGGTGGAAGCGGTCACCGCCGAGGCCTCCACCCGGGACTCAGGGGCTCGGACCGCCGCGAAGGTGGCCACCGGAGCCGCCGCTGGGGCCGTGGTGGGCCGGATCCTGGGCGGTGACTCTCGCTCCGCCGTCACCGGAGCGGTAGTGGGGACGGCGGCCGGTGCCGGGATCGCCGTCACCACCCGGGACGGGCACGCCGAGCTCGAGCGCGGCGCGGTCATCACGCTGCGCCTGGATGAGGACCTGGTCCTGGCGCGGCGGTGATGGAGGGCGGGGGGGCGATGCTGGGGGATGGCCGTCCCGGCGGGTCGGAGCCGGGCTCAATGCCTCCGGGGCCGGTAATTTTTCCCGGGTTGGCGTTTCCTGCACCGGCCCCCTTGCCAGCAGCAGACACGAACCCATTTCACGTTCAGCTCAAGGAGTCAGAACACGATGCGATACACCCGACGTTCCTCGATATGGACTTTGTCTCTCCCCCTCTTCGCGGTCCTGGCGGGCTGGGGATGCAGTGATGACGAGGGCGTCCTGGCACCGGACGGGGAAACCGGTGCGGTTCAGGCCTTCATGGCCGACGAACCTGAAGGGGAGGCGGTGAGGACGGCCCGCTCCTCGGAGGGAGCCCATGATCCTCAGTCCGTCTCGGCTCAGGGCTCGTATTCGGGGTCTCTGGATGCTCGGGCCCAGGTATCCATCTCGGCGGATGGGGAGACATGGGTGGACCTGGGCTCGCCCACCCAGGCCAGCGTGGACCTCCAGACCACGGGCGGCCAGTCCAACCTGCACGGAGAGGTGCAGGTCCCGGCCGACACCTACAGCCATGTCCGGCTGGTCCTGGAAGACGCCCGGGCGAATCTGGACACAGGAAGCACCATCGGTGCGATCCTGGTGGATCTGGGGCTCACCATTCAGTTGGGTACCCAGGGGCGGGTCACCATCGAAAAGACCGTCCCGGCCTTCCAGGTTTCCGCCGAGAGTCGAACGGACATCCACTGGAACATGAACTCGGATCGGTGGATCACGGAGGAAAACGCAGCGGAAGAGATCGCCGACGAGGAGGAGGTGGCGGCGGCGGCCGAGGCCGAGGCTGAGACCCGTGCCGAGAGTCAATTCTGACGGGTCCGCCGCGTGCCGAGACCCCAGCCGCCGGAGGGGGAACACACCCCCTCCGGCGGCCTTCCCAGTTTACGGGTTGGACCAGTGGAAGTGGCGGATCCGCCACCCTTCCGGGGTTTCGATGAGTACGGCGGTCTCGGCCATCTCCGTGTGCACCTCCTGTCCCTGGAATGTGCCCTCCACCTGAACCCGGGCCATATAGAGCGCCTGCCCGTGTCCCGGTACCACCTCTGCTTCAAGGACCCGGCGTTCCACCGCCTGAGCGAAGCTCATGTCCGCCGCCAGGTGTC
>SKZC01000037.1 GCA_007127575.1 Gemmatimonadota bacterium | reverse complement strand
CCGTCCCGCCGGCACCATGGCATCCAGGAACGGCAGCGCCACCGCCGCTCCCATCCCCCTCAGGAACGTCCGACGCGCTATATGCTTCCCCGTGATGAACTCCATGGCTCTTCTCCTTTCCTTTCCAGACTTCGCATCCACCCTACTGGAGAATGCTACTCTATTCCCCTTTCCGACCAGGGGCCAGTCTCCCCGTCCCCGGTCCCATACCCACTCAGGGCGTACCCTCCTCCCCGGAGCGTCCACCCGCACCTCCTTCCTCACCCGGAGAAAGCAAAAGAGGCCCTCAATCCACAGGGGGCTGAAGGCCTTCGAAATGAAACGCTTGCAATCTCGGTTCCCACGGAGTCAGGCCACCGCCCCTCCCTTTTTCAAGGCCTCGATCTCCGGAGCCGTGTATCCCAGCTCGTTCAAGACCTCCTCCGTGTGTTCACCCACAGCGGGAGGAGGTCGGCGCGCCGGAGCTCGCTCCCGGTTCCACGTCACCGGGAGGGCCACGGCCCGATAGTCAGCGATCCTGGGGTGGTCCTCCGCTCGAAGGGTGCCCTGGAGGATCTCCGGGTCCCGGGCCACCTCTCCCATATCCCGAATCGCCGCACAGGGAACGCCGGCCCGGCGCAGGGTCTCCTCCAGCTCACCTCGGGTAAACCTCATCGTCACTTCCGCCAGCATCGTCTCCAGCGCTTCTCGATGCTCTACCCGGTCCGGGTTGGTGGCGAAACGTGGATCGTCCAGAAGACGGGAGAGCTCCAGGGCGGCACAGAGCCGAGAGAAGAGCTCGTCGTTGCCGGCGGCAATCATGAGATGGCCATCGGAGGTTGGGAAGGAGCCGTAGGGTGAGATCATGCCCAGGCGCGTTCCCATAGCCCGGGGGGGGCGACCGGTCGCCAGGGTTCCCATGATGTGGTAGGCCCCCCAGCCCAGAGCCACGTCCAGGAGGGACGTGCGCACATGGCTGCCCTGCCCGGTGAGGTCCCGGGACCGGAGGGCCGCGAGAACCCCCAGGGCCGACCACATCCCTGCCCCCAGGTCCACCATGGAGGTACCGACCCGGACCGGAGGCCCCTCCTCCGGACCGGTGACGGACATGAGGCCAGCGTGCGCCTGTAGGAGGGGGTCGTACCCGGGTCGAGCGTCATCGCCCTCCTCTCCGAAGGCGGTGATGGAACAGAGGATACGACCCGAGGAAGCGGGATCCAGGGCTTCCTCCGTGAGTCCGAAACGTCGGGCCACGTCGGGACGAAAGGCCTGGATCACCACGTCCGCCCCGTCCAGGAGCCGGTCTCGCACCTCCTGTCCCTCTGACGACCCCAGATCCACCGCCACGCTCCTCTTCCCTCGATTCGCAGCCAGAAAGAGGGTCCCGTCCCCCCCCCAGGCCGGCGGGGCCCAGTCCCGTGCCGGATCCCCGGCTCCGGGCCGCTCCACCTTCACCACGTCGGCACCCAGGTCCGCCAGGATCTGCCCGCAATAGGGCCCAGCGAGGTTCAGGGAGAAGTCCACAACCCGGACCCCCGTCAGGGAATCGGAAGGAAACAGGGAAGTCGGATCATTCATGTGGGAATCGGTGGCGCTGAGATGAGCCGGCGGGCTCGAGGGCGGGCGAAGGCCCCGAGGGGAGGAAGGATACCACCCCCCAGGGCCCTCCTCGTCCCGGCAGGGGAGCTACGGCATCCCGAAGGTGATCCCCTCGGCGGTGGCCGCAGGCTCCAGGACGTCGGAGTCGGTATCGCCCCCGATGCCCTGGGAGAGGTCCCGACCCCAGCAGTGGGCCTCGCCCCCGGCGGTGACCCCGCAAGTGTGATAGCCTCCGGCGGACACGTGCTCGAAGGAGACGTCGCCCGTCACCGGGGTAGGCTCGTTTCGATTGTTCCGGGTCCCGTCACCCAATTGGCCCCTGCTGTTCAACCCCCAGCAGTAGGTCTCACCAGCCTGGGTGATTCCGCACACATGGAGGTAGCCTACCGACACCGTCTGAAAGGTGTGGCCACCCACCACCGCCGTAGGTTCGGTTCGTAGCTCGTCCTCTCCATCCCCCACCGCACCGGTGTGGTTCACGCCCCAGCAATAGGCCTCCCCGGCGGCGGTGAGTCCACACGTCACGTTGTACCCGGCGGAAAGCGTCTCGAAGGTCAGGTCGCCGGCCACGGCGGTGGGTTCGGGCCGGGAGGCCGACCGTTCCCCTGCCCCTACCTGCCCCGCATGGTTGGAGCCCCAGCAGTAGGCTTCACCCCCATCCGTAAGGGCGCAGGTATGCTCCAACCCCGCGGAGACCGCCGTGAAGGAGAGGTCCGAGGCCACTGGCGTTGGGGTGTCACGGTTCTCGGTGGTTCCGTCACCCAACTGACCCTGACGGTTCACCCCCCAGCAGTGGATCTCACCACCGTCCGTGAGACCGCAGGCGTGACGGGTTCCGGCAGAGACGGCAGTGAAGGAGAGGCCACCGGCCACCGGCCCCGGCTCCGCCCGGTTCTCATCGCCCCCGTCGCCCAATCCACCGAACTGGTTAGAACCCCAGCAGTACGCCTCGCCTCCGGCCACTCCGCACGTCCGGAGCTGACCGGCGGAGACCCTTTCGAAGGCGATGCCGCCGGTCACCTGGAGGGGCTCCAACTCCACATCCGCCTCCCCTGGGGCACCCAACTGACCCGCCCGGTTGCCTCCCCAGCAGTGGACATCCCCTTGAGGGGTCAGGCCGCAGACGTGATCGAAGCCCACGGTGATGGGTTGAGGCACCGTAGGATCCATTACGCTCGCGTCCGGGGCCTCACCACTCCCACTTCCCGCCGGAACCCCAAGTCCGTAGGCGGCAGGGGCCGCGGCGAGGAGAAGCACGACCAGCCAGGACCCGAACTTCCTTTCCTTGAAGCGCATTTCTCTTCCTCTCTCTCATGAATCAGATCGTCTCTGGAAACGCGATCCCTTGAGGCGACCATACCTGGACTCGCGCAAAGCGGGTGCGTCCCATGGTACCCCGTACCACAGCCTGAAGCAAGACGCGTCCCGGTCCTCGACGAACATCCTGTTTCGTCACCCGGAGAACGTTGCCTCCGCACCCGGGTCCCTCCATTCTACCGCGTACGGAGTATGGTTTGTTCACTCGTTCACCCCACCCCCGATCCCCACATGGCCTCTGCCCTGGAGGAGCTCCTTGAGCTCCTGGACCTGGAACCGTTGGAGCACAACATCTATCGGGGAAAGAACCGGGATATCGGCTCCGGCCGGGTATTCGGAGGGCAGGTCCTGGCCCAGGCGCTGGTGGCGGCTCGGCGGACCGTGGAAGAAGAGAGGGAAGCCCATTCGCTCCACGCCTACTTCATTCTTCCCGGGGACCTGAAAGCCCCCATCGTCTATTTCGTCGACCGGCTCCGGGATGGGGGTAGCTTCACCACGCGGCGGGTGACAGCCATTCAGCACGGCCGCGCGATCTTCAACCTCTCCGCCTCCTTCCACAGCGCGCAACAGGGCCCCGAGCATCAGATGGAGGCCCCACCGGCTCCACGCCCGGCCGAGCTCACGCCGGAGCTGGAGCGGATTCGCGCCCAGGCCCAGCGGTTCCCCCCGCACCTTCGGGAAACCCTCACGCAGGAGCGACCCATCGATTTCCGGAACGTGGATCCGGTGGATCTCTTCGAGCCCGAGGCCGCACCCCCTTCCCGGCTCATGTGGTTTCGGGCTCGAGGGAAGCTTCCGGACGACCCTGAGATTCACCAGGCTGTCCTGGCCTACGCCTCGGATTACGGGCTCCTCTCCACGGTGCTACAGCCCCACGCTCTCACCGTCCGTTCGCCTGAGATCCAGGTGGCCTCGCTGGATCATGCACTCTGGTTCCACCGTCCGGCGCGAGTCGACGAATGGCTTCTCTACGCCATGGAGGCCCCCGCCGCGTGCGGAGCCAGGGGGTTCGCTCGGGGAAGCGTCTTCGACCAGGAGGGAAGGCTACTGGCATCCGTGGCCCAGGAAGGCCTGGTGCGGTTCGCCCGACGAAAGGGCTGACCCTGCCCCCAGCGTTATTCGGAGCCCGGCTCACCCCGCACCACTCGCCCCGCCCGCACCGTGAGGGGCCAACGGACCTCCAGACGCCTCTCCCCCGGACCCCACTCCCGGGCCAGATCGGCCCGAAGCCGATCCAGAAGCTCCCACCCTTCGGCCCGGGCCATGGCTCGGACCGCCGACCAGGTGCCCACGTACCCCAACAATTCCTCCAGGGACCACTCCCGCTTCATGTGGAGCTGCGGGCGAGGCGGAAGCCCCTCCACCGGGGGAAAGGGAACGGGAAGCCCGGCATAGCCCTCCTCCACATGCCGCCGCTCGGGAGGCCAATACGACTCGAGGTCCCGGGTGCGAAACCGATGGAGCGGCCGCCCCACCTCTCCCTCCAGAACGGGAGGCCCGTAGGTGATCAGCGCTACCGCCCCTCCGGACCGGGTCACCCTGCGGACCTCACCGTAGTAGCCGACCAGGTCAAACCAATGAGCCGCTTGGGCCGATACGGAGAGATCCACGTACCGGCGAGGCAGACCGCTGGCCTCCGCCGGAGCCTGTCGGTAGGTCACCGCCGGATGAGGAACTCCCTGCTCCACCTGCCGGCGGCTCGCGTCCGTGGCAACCACTTCCCCGAAGACTCTCGCCAGAGGCACCGAAAGCTGGCCGGAGCCGCACCCGGCATCCCAGACCCGCTCCCGCCCCGGGGTGAACCCGGAAAGCAGGTCCACGAGCTCCGGGGGATAGACGGGCCGGAACCGAAGATAGCCGGAGGCCCCCTGAGAGAAGTGGTCGGAGAACTCCGGTTTCGGCGGCTCGGTCATGTAGGGTGATTCCCTACAGGGTCCGGGGGGTGGGTCCCGACAGACCTCCTCCTTCCCTTGGCGTAGCTTGGGGTACCCCTCAAGAGGAGGGGCGCGTTCACGAACCCCAGGAGGGTGCCATGAGGATCCTGCGTTCCACCAGCCGCCGCTTCGACAGGACCCGGACTCACCGGCTTCCGGAATACCGACCCCGGACTCCGAAGGTTCAGGAGCGGGTGAAGATGATGCGACCGTCCCGAGGGGAGGAACTTCAGACAGCATCCCATCAACCCGTACTGGAGGTACGGAAGCCCAGCCGGAACTGACGGAGCCGAGCCGCAGCCCGAAGGCTCCGGGGCCATGGACCCCGGGGCCGTTAGACCCGGACCCGCTGCCCCTTTTCGCCCCACGGGAGCAGGTTCGGGCGTCAGCGCCGGTTGTTCACCGAGTGAATCTCCAGGTGAGACCCTTCACCACAATCCCCCGAGTCCACGACCCGTCCTTCCACCGTCATCTGGTCCCCCACCGAGAAGTCCCCCGTTTCACCCAGGAGGTAGTAGGCGTCTTGATCCGCCCCGGCGACCACGGCGCAGGTGCTTCCCGCCTCCGTCACCTCCACGTCCCGTAGCACCAAGCCGTCCTCATCGGTGACGTGGAAGAGCTCGGTCATGGAGATGGGGTCGAAGTAGGCGTCGAAGATGATGAAACGGTGGATCCGTTCCCGGTCCGCCCACTCGGGAACCTCCAAGTGTTCCTCCACCACACCTTCTCGGCTCGTGAGGATGAAGGCTAGCCCTTCGAAACCGGACCGCGTTCCCCCGAAGGCGATGTTCACCGGGGTGATGGCGGGGAGGTGGATCCCTCGGACCGTCACCACGGTGCCCGGAGGGCCGCTTCGGGGAGAGATCTCCGTGGGCCGCTCGAAGAGGTCCGGGGTGGCCTCGATACCGCTGTCCCTCCCGGGACGCTGGCCTTCGAGCTCTTCGGGAGCGGCCCATGCCGATACGGACGCCAGGAGAAAGGCGACCGCCACGGCTCGCATCGGCCCGGTGCCACCGGACCCACTCAGCGGGTGCTTGCACATCGTTCCCTCCCCTCCGTTGGATCGTACGCGAGCCTCTCATACATGACCGAGGCCCACCTGACTCTCACTACCCTCCGGTCCCGCTTCGGATCCTGGCACGGAGGCGCCCCCGGCCTGAGGCCGCGCCCCGGCTGAAGCGCCCCCTTCCCACCTACGACCACCGGTAAGTACGTACTACCCCTGAAGTAGTCCAGCCAACTCCGAACCCAGGTGTTCCCGGAGGAGGGCGTCGTACCACTCCGTCCCCGACACGCCCTCCCGAGCCTCGAAGAACTCCTCCATGACCGGGGCCCAATCCGAATCCCGGGGCATGATCACCCCGAACTGCTCGGAGGCATCGTCGGCGACGGCATGACGACGAAGCGGAAGGCCCTCTTCCACCGCCCGCCAATAATTGTAGATGTCGATGAAACCGAAGTACCCCTCACCGGAGGCAACCATGGAGACGAGCTCGTCGTTGGACTCAATCGGAATCGTCTCCAGCCCGGGGTGGATCTCTTCCCGGAGGGCCTGCATCCGGTCCTCATGCAGGGTCCCTGGATAGAGGAGTCCGGTGAGATGCCCGAAGGCCTCGGGGACCTCGTCCAGGGAAGCGAGCTCCGGGACCTCCTCGTGGGTCATGAGGGTGGCCACGTTGTTGAGGTAGGGGGGGGAAAAGGCCAGCTCCTCCCTTCGCTCCTCGGTGATGGTCACGTTCCCGATCCCGAAGACCCCACCCCGGGAATCCCGGATCCGGTCGTAGAAGACCGCCCACCGCTCCTCATCCACGAAGTCGAGGGTGACGTCCAGACCGTGCGACTCCTCCACGTACCGCCCGAACTCCCGGAGCAACTCCACCGTCACTCCGGTGAGTTCCCCGTCCGGGCCCTCATAGGCGAATCCGGAGGAGGGGACGTAGTGGACGATGAGGGGAGCCATTCCCTCCCCCTGAGCCTCCTGGAACGACGGCGCCTCGAAACCGGCCGCCGGAGCGGACGGGGGTAGATCCGGCCCCTCCTCCCCGGCCGGCTCTCCTTCGCCACACGCCACCAGGGTCAGGATGAGTCCGGAGGCGAGAAGGGAGCCGGGGACCCGGCGAAAAAACGCAGCGAATTTCGTCATGTGATCAAACCATTCCGGGAATCTGGGCCACGATGAACGCCAGGGCGATGGCCCCCAGGAGGAGAATCCCAACCCATGAAAAGATCCGCATGGCTCGGCCGGGGCGAGCTTCCTCCGGCATATCCGGCGAGGTGACGGCCCGCAAGTTCAAATACGCTAGGATGGGCCCGGTGAGGAACGCCAGCCCCGTCGCCACGTCCACCATGGTGGTGAGGGGCCCCTGGAAGAATTCCAGAAGAAGGAGGAGACCCGCTCCCAGGATCAGGAAGGCCACCCAGTAGATGCGCCCCGCCGGGCGGTCCCGGGTGAGTTCCGGGTCGTCCACCCGCATCAGTGTGAGCCCTCGGTCGATGACCCTGGGGAAGGCGTCCACGATGGTGAAGGTGGTGGAGAACATAGTGGTGAGGGCCAAGATGAGGATGATGGGTCGGATCCATTCCCCGATGGTGGCTGTGTAGAGCTCCACGAGCTGGGTCACGAACACCGGGCCCTCGCCGCTGAAGGTCATCCCGGAGCCGTACATCACCGCCGTCCCCAGGATCAGGAAGGCGAACACGAGGATGGCCGTCCCGGCGTACGCCACGATGAAATCCAGCCGGGCGATCCCCACCGTGGCCTTCACCCCGGAGGTTCGGTCCTTGGCCAGGGTCCAGAGGGAGTTGTAGACCGAGGCGGCGATGTCCGAAGGCATCCACCCCATGAGGGCCAGAAGGAAGCCGAAGGAAACCGTTCCCGCCGCGGGCCATCCCAGGCTGAAGGTACTGAAGTCCACTCGGGGCAAGACGATGAAGGCGGCGAAAAGGGTGGAAAGGGCCAAGGCCACCAACATCACCTTGATAGCGATATCCAGGGCGCGGTAGCGTCCATACCAGAGGAGGCCTCCGCAGATGGCGTACAGGAACGCCCCGCCGGCCGTGGTGGACCAATCGAGGCCGAAGGCGTAGAGGAAGAGGAAGGCGGTGAAAAGGACGATGGCCGCCTGGGTGATGACGGCGATGACGAAGATGATCCCCATGTACAACCACAGGGCCCATCGGCCCACCCTCCGGTACCCCTCGATGAGGCTCATCCCCGTGGCCGAGGCGTACCGGGGTCCGTACTCGAAGAAGGGGTACTTGAAGATCAGGGCCAGCAGGATGACACCGCTGAGTCCCAACCCCAGGCTGGCCCCGGCACGGGTCGCCTGGACCAGGTGGGAGATTCCGATGGCGGTGCCGGCCCAGACCAGGCCCGGACCGAAGCTCTGCCAGAAGGTGCCTCGGGGGACCGCGGTGGCCCTGGACGTGGGTTGGCTCATGAGATGTGGTTCGCTGTGGGTGAAGTTCGGAATCGGAGGAACCTGGGATGGCCTTTGGCCGCCGGCAAGCGAGTCCGCGTCCCGACCCCCCGGAGGACCACCGGGACGAATCATGAAGCACCATGTCATTACCGGCCGGCAAGGCTTGCTCCCGCGGGCCACCGGACCGATGGTACTCTTTCCGGCTATCCACCCATAGCGGCCTTTCAGGAGTGGCCCATGATCCGTCCATATCGCCGTCCCGTAGGCAGCCTCGCCCTCCTCCTCCTTCTCCCGGTCTTCTTCCTCGTCTCGGGGTGTGAGGAAGCGGCGGAGCGCGTGGAAGCCCCGTCCGACGAAGCTCCCAGGGAGCGGAGCTGGACCGGACCGACTCCCGACGGGGAGTGGACCGGAGCGGTGGACTTCCCCGACTCACCGGATGAGTCGCGACTCACGAGCCTCCGGCAACTCACCCACGGAGGAACCAATGCGGAGGCCTACTTCTCCTACGAGGGAGACCGGCTCGTCTTCCAGGCCACCTGGCCCGAAATCAGCGAGTGCGACCAGATCTACGTCATGGACCTGGACGGCTCGAACCTGGAGAGGGTTTCTACGGGAGAGGGCCGAACCACCTGCGGGTACTTCTACCCCGGACAAAGCACCGTCCTTTTCAGCTCCACCCATCACGTGGATCCGGCATGCCCCACCCCTCCGGACCGAAGCGAGGGATACCTTTGGGGCCTCTTCCCCTACGATGTCTTCCTCCGGGACATGAACACGGGTGAGCTCATCCAACTCACCGATACTCCCGGCTACGATGCCGAAGCCACCTTGTCCCCCGACGGGGAAACCATCGTCTTCACCTCGGACCGCAGCGGGGACCTGAACCTCTGGGCCATGGATGCCGACGGGTCCAACCCTCGGCAGCTCACCTTTTCAGAAGGCTACCAGGGAGGAGCCTTTTTCTCCCCTGACGGTGAGCGGATCGTCTACCGGGCTTTCCACCCTCGAACCGAGGAGGAAACGCAGGAGTACAGGGACCTCCTGGAGAGGAATCTGGTGGCGGGCGGGCGCCTCAACGTCTTCGTCATGGACGCCGACGGGTCCAACAAGGTACAGGTGACGGACAACGAGGCCTCTGACTTCGCCCCCTTCTTCCACCCCGACGGGGAGCGGATCGTGTTCAGCTCCAACCTCCACGACCCGGGAGGGCGGAGCTTCAACCTTTACCTCATCCACCGGGACGGGACGGGGCTGGAGCGGGTCACCCAGAACCCGGAGGGCTTCGACGGCTTCCCGCAGTTCAGTCCCGACGGCCGTCACCTGGCCTTCGCCTCCACCCGCGGGGCCTCGGCGCCGGGAGAGATCAACGTCTTTCTGGCGGAGTGGTTGGACGAGGAGAGCTCCGGAAACGCACCCTGACGCGGATCGCCGAGCCCGACCCCGGCGGCCTTTCGCGGGAGGCGAGCCTCAGAAGGTGAGGGTGACCTCGTGGCTCTTGCTCTGCCGGGCCAGATCGGCGGCGCCGCCCATCCGGGCATATTCCACCAGGTCCGCCTCCCGGATTCCCCGGGCCTCGGCGCATGGCGAGCAGACGATGACGTCCAGATCGTGCTCCTGAAGAAAGCTCACCACATCTCCCACCGGAGGCAGCCCCACCGCCTTGACTTCCTGAAGGTTCATGCCCTTGTGCGCCAGGTACGTGGCCTCCTGCATGAGGAAGACCACGGGAGGTTCCCCCGGGAACTCTCCTGATTCCACAGCACCCTTGAGGGCTACGAAGGGGAGGGCGGCGAGGTTGGGTTGATCGGGTCCGCGGGTGGCGATGGCGAACATGGCGAGCTCCT
>SKZC01000485.1 GCA_007127575.1 Gemmatimonadota bacterium | reverse complement strand
CGTCGGCCGTCAGGCGGAGTGGAGGGTCGCCTCCCTGCCGATGGACCGTTTCTTCGCGCTTGGCGAGCCCGATCACCGTGATGTCTTCAAGACCCAAGCTCTCCAGCGCCCGGCCGGCAGCGGCCAGCTGCCCGCTCCCCCCGTCCACCACCACCAGCTCCGGGAGGGGGCGGCCTTCCTCCTGGCGGCCGGCGAGGGTCCGGCGAACCACCTCCTCCATGGAGCGGACGTCGTCGTTTCCCCACTGCCCCCGGACCTTCATATGCCGGTAGTCCGCCTTCTTCGGCTCGCCGCTCTCGAAGGCCACTGCGCTCCCCACCACATCCGTGCCCTGGTGGTGGGAAACGTCGAAGCAGAGGATCAGGCGCGGGACCACCTTGAGGTCCAAGCGGTCTTGGAGTTCGTAGAGGACCATGTCGGCCCCTCCTCCGTGGCCGTGCCGCCCTCGGTGCGGTTCCTCCAGGAGGTGCCTGGCATTTTCGTTGGCCAACTCCAGAAGCCGAAGCTTCTCTCCTCTTTGCGGTTGGCGTATGCGGACGTCGTGCCCGGCACGTTCCGAAAGGACCTGGGCCAGGGTCGCTTCATCGGGGAAGGGCCCAGGGACCAGGACTTCGCTGGGAAGATCCGCGTCCCCCACTTCCCCTCGCCCCAGGTAATATCCCCGGGCGAAGGCCTCGAGCAGAGCGGTGTCCTCCTCGTCGGCAGGCTCGGAGAACGGGTAGGTCTCCTTTCCCAGGAGGAGGCCCTTGCGCAAGCGTAGGACCACCGCCACCCCGGTATCCCCGTCCCGGGCCAACCCCACCACATCCCAGTCCCCTCCCCGGGACCGCTGGACTCGCTGTTCTCCGGCCAACGCGTCCAGCCCCTCCATCACCGAACGATGTCGTGCAGCCTCCTCGAACCGCAGCTCCGCCGCCGCCTCCCGCATCCGATCCTCCACTTCCCCGCGGAGTCGTTCGGTGTCCCCTTCCAGCACCCCCAGCACGTCCTGGATCATGCTCCGGTAGTCCTCCTGGCTCTGAAGCCCCACGCACGGAGCCCGGCACCTCTGGATGTGGTAGTCCAGGCAAGGACGGTCCGGGGCCTCGTCGGGCAACCGGTACCGACACGATCGCACGGTGTAACTCCGCTTCAAGACCTCCAGCGCCTGGCGCATGGGGCCCACCGAGGTGAATGGGCCGAAGTATCGAGCTCCATCCTCTTGGAGCCGACGGGTGACCAGAACTCTGGGGAAGGGCTCGTTCAAGGTCACCTTGATGTACGGGTAGCGCTTGTCGTCCCGCAGTTGGAGGTTGAACCGAGGCCGGTGTTCCTTGATGAGGTTCGCTTCCAGGATCAGGGCTTCGGCCTCGGAGCCCACCACGATGGTCTCCACATCGTGAATCCGGCGAGCCAGCTCACGGGTCTTGGGGCTCGCCGCCGAGTCGCGACGGAAATAGCTTCGGACCCGATCCCGCAAGGAGCTTCCCTTCCCCACGTAAAGGACCTCCCCTGCGGCGTCGCGGAAAAGGTAGACGCCGGGGCGGGTGGGGAGCTCCTTCAGGCGTGCGGAATCCACAGGATCAGCCAGCGGGGTTCAGTGGAGGGCTGCGGGTCAGCCCGGACGGCTCAGGAGGTTCCGGAGAGGTGGAGCCACGCCCAGGGCACGGGCCAGAGCCAAATATGCTACCCCGAATGGGACGAACGTTCCTATCGCCGCGGCGATAGGGTGGAAGGAGGCCGTCCACCAGCTCATACCAAGTCCCACCCCGGTGGCCACTCCTGCTGCCGCCAGGATGCGGATGAAGCTACCGGTTCGGATCCCATGGGGCCCGATTCGCCGGGAGAGCTTCCTCTTGAGTAGCGTGAATTCCAACCAGGCGGCCACGGTGGCCCCCAGCGCCAGTCCCGCAGCACCCAGACGAGCTCCTTCCCCTACGACCAGTTGATCCATGGGAAGCATGAGCGTCCCCCCCACTGCCAGCGAAATCAATACCCTCCCCCCTGCGATGCGAGCCGGAGTCCGGGTATCCCGCACGGCGTAGTACGCGGACGTCCGCACCCGGGAGGAAGCGGAAGCGAGAAGCCCGAGAGAATAGGCGGCGAGCACGGCGTGGACCTGGAGGGTTTCAGTGCGGCCGAACTCCCCGGTCTGGAAGAGCGCGGCCACCACAACGTTTCCCAGAAACAGGTAAGCCACCGCGGATGGAACGACGAAAAATGTGACTCTCTCGAGGGCTTTCGAGAGATCCTGCGCCAGGCGCGGAGCACCTCCTCCTCGCGTCCGCGAGAGCTCGGGAAGCTCGGAGGCCGCCACCGCCATGGCGAAGAGGGAGATGGGAAGCAAGTACAGGGTCTGGGCGTACCCCAAGGCCGCCACTGCCCCGGTCGCCAGGAATGCCGCGAGAGCGTAGTCGAGCCAGCCACTCAGGTTTACCACTCCCCTGGCCATCAAGACGGGGATGAAGTTCCGGATCGCCTCCCGAACTCCGGTTACGGCCAGGCTCACGCGGGGACGAAAGAGGGGAAGCACGTGCAGAACGGAGGGGAGCTGAACGCCGAGCTGAAGGGCTCCTCCCACCAGTGCCCCCCACCCCAGAGCGACGATCAGGTCCGCTTCCGGCAGAGCGAGGTGGGCTCCGAAGGCCACCAGAGTCCCGATCATCGCCAGGTTCCAGAAGACCGGCGCCACGTACGAAAGGAAGAAGCGACGGTGGCTGTTCAGGATCCCCAGGGACCACGCGGAAAGGACCAGGAGGGCGGTCATGGGAAACAGGATCCGAACCAGGGTTACCGTCAGCTCCTGGCGCTCCACATCGAATCCCATGAAGAAGAGGGCCACGAGCGAGGGGGCCAGCACGATCCCCAGGAAGGCCAGGGCTCCAGCGGTAACGAAGAGCAGTCCCAGCACCGCTCCGGCGAAGCGGCCCGCTCGCTCCTCCTCTCCCTTTTCGATGAGTTCCGCGTAGATGGGAATGAAGGAGGCGGAGAGGGTGCCCTCACCCAGCAGGTTCTGGAGGACGTTGGGCATCCGAAGAGCCGCCCTCCAGGCGTCGGCGTACAGGGAGGTTCCGAAGAAGTAGGCGAACGCCCGCTCCCGGGCCAAGCCGGCGAGCCGGCTGAGGAGGATCCCGGCGGCTACTCCCGAGGCTCCTCGGGAGGGGGAGGCCGAGGTGGAGTCAGAGGGTTCAGTCAGGCTCGTCACCGGGGGGCAAGGGCTCGCCCCGAGGGGGTCGACCGGCCAGAAGCTGGTGGAGGAATCGGCTCTCGTCTCCCAGGCGGTCCACCTGGGTTTGGAGGCGTTCCACCTCCTCCTCGAGCCGCCCCAAGCGCTCTGCAGTCTCCTCGTCCAACTTCGGGCTCCCCGCTTCCAGACGCGAGGCCATAGCCCGACCTACCTGGGAATCCAGGACGATGGAAAGGATGGGGATCAGAAGCACGAGGATGATGATGATCCCGGAGAGCATGACCGCAACCTACTTCGTCACGCCGGAACAGGGCAACGTAGACGGCCCGGCGGGGTTCTGGCCACCGAGGCTGCGAGCCACCGAGTCACCGCCCGAACGGGACCACGGGTTGGGATTGAAGCGTTTCCGACAGGTACCGGATGAGGTCTGGACCGTACCGTGAGAGATAGTAGGCCGGATTCAGTACCCTCTCCTGAGGCTTCCCGTCCGGGAAGAGATGACGTTGGGCCTTCTCCACCTGCGCCAGGGCCACCTCGTTTTCCCGTTTTAGACTCTGTACGATCTTCCGCTCCAGGTCGTCGATGGTGTGGAAAGCCTGATTGCGCGCGGCATCCACAGGTCCCTGAAGGGTAGGGTCGATCCCCTTGGCCTCGGTGGAGAGTTCCTTGAGATCCCGGGATATGTGGCCTCGCAGGGATCCCAAGGCTCGGCGGACCTTCGGGGGGACCTCGTCCTGGACCAGGTTTTCGGCGAGCTCGTGGAACGGGCGGCCCAGCTCTTCGAGCTCAAGGTCGAATTTTTCCATGACCTTGGAGACCTTTCGTTCCACCAGGGTCACGGAATGCCGAGGAACCAGGACCGGAGGGGACACCCCGTGGCCGGCGAAGACTGGAGCGAGCTGGGCGTGGTAACCGATCTCTCCGGGGCCCACCACGGTGGCCACAACGGGGAATATGGCGTTTTCCACCACAGGGCGAAGGAGGACGTTCGGGCTCAGGGAGGCCGGGTCCTCCTCGGTTCGTGCCAGGATATCCTCCCGGCTGAGCCGAGTGCCGGAGTGGCGAAGGGAGAAGGATCCGGTGCCATCCCGGTAGATCCGCTCGCGGCCCGCAGGACCTTCCAGGAAAAGGTTCACCCCCCGCTCCAGAATGGGAACCTGGACCGGGTATCCCTTCGAGGTGAGTTGTCGGGCGACGCTCCCGAGCTCCGCTTCCCGCTCTTCCGCCTGATCCAGCTCCCGGAGAAGGACCGAACGGGTGTGGCGCTTCAAGGACGGGCAGTGGGCGTGGACAAAGCGGATGCCCAGTGATTCGACGAGCGACCCCATGAAGCTCTTGAACCCCTCCGCCAGCGTCCTTTCGGGGCGGAAGGCCGCTCGCAACGTGGCTTCCAGACCTCCTGAAAACTCCGTGTCCGGGTGGAGGGCGAGAAATCGGTCCAGGAGGCGGGAGATGCGCTGGTCCAAAGGCACACGGAATAGGGGGCGGCTTCGGTCGTTCGGGTCCGGAGTGACCTGGATGCGGTGGAATTCGTTCTCGACATCCAGAACACAGGTTTCGCCGGCCTCCTCCCAGTCGTGATCCTCCGAGGCCACCCAGAAAAGGGGCATGACGGGACGGTTCAGGGCGCTCTCCAACTCCCTGGCTGCGGCCACGGCGGAAAGGGCCTTGTAGACGGAGTAGAGGGGGCCGCCGAAGAGACCGGGCTGCTGGCCCGCCGTGACCATCACCCCCTTTCCGTCCATCCAGCGACGCAAGGTTGTCTCGTCCACCCCGGAATCCTTCAGGATCTCAGCCGAGATTCGCCTTTGCTCATCCCCGTCGGGACCATCGAGTCGCTCTGCCTGCCGGTGATAGGCTCCAGGGTCCTTGTATGACGCGGAAAAGAACTCCCCCACTCCCTGGTCCGCCCCCACGTATCCTTTAACCAGGGGCGAGCCGCTCACCAGCCCCACCTTCACGTCGATGTTCAGTCCGCCCTCCCGAGCAGAATGCACCTGGGTGACTCGTCGGAGAAGGCCCCACCCCGGTAGTCGCCCAAGCGTTCCACCGGCACCAGTCCGGCCGCCTCGAGGAGGGACTCCAGCTCATGCGAACGGTAGAGGCGAACCCGCTCTGTGTACGAGCGCTCTTCTCCGCCGCTTTCGTCCCGAATCCGGATCTGTTTTTCCACCACCTTCCCTTCTTGAACGATTCGGCGTTCCTGGACCACGCGCTTTCCCCCCGACACGCTCTCATCTCGCGGATTCAGGGCACGAACGACCTCTTTGGCGTTCAGGAAGTCCAGAAAGAAGTACCCACCGGGGCGGAGCGTCCTCCGCACCTCCGAGAGAACGGTTTCATCGTCCGCCGGGGACCGGAAGTATCCGAATGAAGTGAAGAAGCTGGTGATGAGGTGAAACGCCTCGTCGCCGAATGGGAGAGAGCGCATGTCGCCTCGGACTACCGGTGACAGGGGCTCGGTCGCTCTCGCCTGGCGCAGGAGGGGAAGGGACAGGTCGAGACCCACTGGGGACAGACCGTGGCCATGGAGGACCTGAAGGTGCCGCCCGGCCCCGCAGGCCAGGTCCAGAACATTCCAGTCATCCGTCCACGGGATCCTATTGAGCAGGAGGGAAACCCCGGCTTCGGCCTCTTGCCGGTCCCGGTGGGGGTAGAGCTCCAGGTAATCGGTACCGAACCAATCGTGAAACCATGGGGTGTCGCTCACGATGCCCCCTTGTGGTAGGGTTCGCCCTTGAGGATCGTGCCGGCTCGGTAGATCTGCTCCATGAGAACCAGCCGCGCCAGGTCGTGCGGCAGGGTCAATGGCGAGAGGGAGAGACGGAGGGAGGCTTTGTCGAGAAATTCCTCAGAGAGTCCATGGGCGCCACCCAGCACGAAGGTCACGTGTGGCACGGATCGCACGGCCCGTTGCTGGAGGAAACGGGCGAGGCCGGGAGAGCTCATGCCCCGCCCCTTTCGGGTCAGCGCCACTAGCGCTCCACCCGGGGACACCTTCTTGAAGAGCCGACGTGCTTCCTCCTCCTGGACCACGTTCTGGGCTCGAGTCCCTCCCTTTCCGGCATCCACCTCGTGGACCTCCAGCCTCCAGTAGCGACGGGCTCGCGTTTCGAATTCCTGGATGGACCCCGCTAAGAGCTTGCCCGGTCCTCCCACGGCCAGAATCCGAACGATCACGACTTTCCGTCCAAGTCCGCATTGGAACGGATGAGTTCCCAAAGGACGTCCAGTCCTTGGCGGTCCCCGTCCACGGCCACCGCCAACCGCAGGACCCGGACCTCGCCCAGCCGTTGGGAGAACGGACGGAGTTTCACGGCGTCCTTCTCCGTAACCACGACCTGCGCTTCACCCCTCTCTTCCAGGATTCGCGCTACATCGGATTCGTCGTATTCGTGGTGGTCGGGAAATGGGAGGGATTTCACGGGGTCGCAGCCCTGTTCTCGAAGGAGAGCCACGAAGGTCTCGGGACGGCCGATGGCCGACACCGCCAGGACCGGGCCGGGGGGCGGGCCACAGGAGCTTCCATCCATCCAACTCCAACCGGAGGCTGTGAGGTGGAGGTGGCAGACCGGCGCCTTCGCCCCTTGAGTCCGGAGGATGTCTTCCACCTCACGGGCGCGGGCCCGCGACGCCGACTTTCGCGTGATGATGATCACGTCCGCTCGCTGGAGGGCGGACAGGGGTTCCCGGTAGGGCCCTCTCGGGAGGAGCCTCGGGGGCAGGCGGTCTTCGGCAGCCAACAGGACGATGTCCACGTCCCTTTCCAGGCGCCGGTGCTGAAAGCCGTCATCCAGGAGCACGAGGGTCCGTCCGTCCCGTGCAGCGGCTTGGGCGCCGTCCAGGCGTCGGCGGGAGGGGATGACGGGAACTTCCGGAAACCATCTCCGATGGAGTTCTATTTCGTCTCGCCCGTAGCCCCGAACCACCACCGCAGGCCGATGCCCGCGGGCCACCAGCTCCTGGGCCAACCAGGACGTCACCGGCGTCTTACCGGTTCCCCCTACCACCAGGTTTCCTACGGAGATTACCGGGATGGACGCGCGTTTCGAGGTGAGCCATCCTCTTCGGAACCCGTGGTCTCGAAGGGTGACGCCGACGCGAAAGAGCGCCTCCGCCGGAAAGAGCGTAACAGAAAGGGCGAGGCCTGGGAGGCCCGCCTGGCCCGTCCACCAACGGCGCACCCAGGCGTCGAGGCCGCGG
The DNA here is from genome assembly GCA_007127575.1 of Gemmatimonadota bacterium. Classification (GTDB taxonomy): domain Bacteria; phylum Gemmatimonadota; class Gemmatimonadetes; order Longimicrobiales; family Gaopeijiaceae; genus SKZC01. The sequence continues at coordinate 2,732 of SKZC01000485.1, read as the reverse complement.
GACCGCGCCAGACGGGCGCTCACGGTGTCTCTTCTGCCTTCGAGGTGAGCTCGTCCATGGAGCTCCCCAGCTCCTTCGCTTTGGCTTTTAGCCCCTCCCGATCCAGGTCCCGAGGGATCCAATGAGCGGGACCATAGCGGACGTGAACCGGCGTGAACGGCTTCGGAATCACGAAGCGGTCCCAGGAGGAGAGGACCCACGCCCGATCCACCGTGACCCCCACCGGGATCACGGGGAGTCCCTGGAGCTGCGCCGCCAAGAGTGCGCCGGTCTTGAACGAGCCGCTGGGGCCACGGGGACCATCCGGGGTGAGGGCCAGGTCCCGGCCCGATCGTGCCGCCCGCACGAGTTGCCGAAGCCCAGTGCTTCCTCCCCGGGTGCTGGACCCCCGGGCCGTGGCGAATCCCATTCGCTCCACCACCCGAGCGATCAGTTCGCCGTCGGAGTGACGGCTCACCAGAACCACGACTCCCTCGTTTCTGTGAATCCAGGCCAGGGGGAGGAGCACTCGGTGCCAAAAGACGAACACGACGGGCTGTTTTTCGCGTCGGTGTCTCAGGTAGCCCTCGTGGCCATGACGCTCCACCCGGAGGGACGTTCCCAGGAGCCGAAGTATCCAGGGCCCCAACCACTCTACGGCCTTGAACTGGAGGCGCTTTCGCCATCCCATTTCACCTCCCGGCACGGCTGCTGGATGGCTCCAGGAGCTCTGTGGCCAATGCGGCCACCCGTTTCGCGGCACCGGGGGAGCCCAGATGCTCGCGAACCGTCTGAAGCCCGGCCACAACTTCGCGTCGCCGCTCCGAGTCTTCCAGCAGCGGGCTCAATGCCTCCACCACCGCCCCGGCGGTCGCTTCCCCCTGGAGGAGCTCCGGGACCACGCGCCTCCCTACCACCAGGTTCGCCAGGGCCACATGGTCCACCTTCACCAGTCGCTGAGCGAGAGCGAAGGTCAGAGGGTGGGTCCGATACACGGTCACGAAGGGGGTGCCCTCGATGGCAGCTTCCAGCGTCGTCGTGCCGGACTTGACCAGGGCTGCCCGACTGTAGCGAAGAAGCGCTCGGCCATCCGGCACCTGGCGGACGTCCCCCATGGAGAGGTCTTCGGACCGCACTCCAGCCGCCCGGGCCAGCCCCACCTGTAGGTCCGGGTGCTCGGTGGTCAAACGGGATGCCACTTCCCGGAACAACGGCACGTGTCGTTCCAATTCCTGCCGTCGGGATCCCGGAAAGAGAGCCAGAATGGGTCGGTGGGGATCGAAGCCGTTCGTGGCGCAGAACTCCTCTCTGCCAGGCACTTCGGGCTCCCGGTCCACCAACGGGTGCCCTACGAACCGCACGTCCGCCCCTGCCGCCTTGAGGATCTCCACTTCGAAGGGGAGGATCACCGCCACCCGGTCACAGTAGCGTGCCAAGTCTTTGGCGCGACGAGGCTTCCACGCCCACACCTGAGGTGCGATATAATAGAGGACGGGAATGCCGCGCTTCCATGCCCGCTTGGCCATCCGAAGGTTGAAGCCTGGGTAGTCGATGGGAAGGACCAGATCCACCTGCTCTTCCTTCAAGATCCGGTCTAGATAGCGGCCCAGCCGTACGAAAAAGGGTAGTCGCGTCACGACCTCGGCAAAGCCCATCACCGCCAGGTCTTCCAGGGGCGCGAGCAGTTCCACGCCCTGGCGTTCCATGCCTTCCCCCCCCAGCCCCATGAGTCGGGCATGAGGGTATCGGAGGCGGAGTTCACCGGCTACGTGGGCACCGTGCAGATCTCCCGACGGCTCACCGGCCAGGAGGAGGATGGAAGGTCCTCCTCCCTCAGTACGGCGCGGACTCAGAAGCCCGTACCCAGGTACCAGATCGCGAACAAGACCAAGGCAAGGAAAAAGACGAGCCGTCGCGTGGACTTCGCCTTTTTCGCGTCGATCCAGTCCTTCTTCCGGTCACGACGAACGCGTATGAGCGACATGGCGTCGGATCCGTTCCTCAATGGAAAGAGCCACGGCGAGGGCATTCCTCCCGTCTTCACCCGTCACACGCGGACGGTGGCCGTGGACGATGGCATCCCGAAAGTCTTCCAGCTCCCGCCGAAGCGGTTCCACAGGGTCCATCCGGAGGGGGACCCGTTCCACCAGGTTCCACAGGTCCGGAGGAGCTCCGTCCCCATCTCCGGATCGTTCTCCCCCTCCCATCCACGAGAGGACATCCGCTTTCAGGCGGAGGAATTCTCCGGAACCCTGTGCCAGGTCCAGGCTCAGGTACCCGGAGGGTTGGAAGATCCGGATCTTTCGCATCCTGTCCGTGGAGACCCGACTCGCCGTCAGGTTGGCCACGGCTCCACCCTCGAAGGTCAATCGTGCACTGGCGATGTCCACGCTGGGGGTGAGGATGGGAACCCCTGTGGCGGAGATCTCCTTGACTGGGGTACCCACAAGGCTTTGAACCAGGTCCACATCATGGATCATGAGATCCAGCACCACCGCTACGTCGGTGCCTCGGGGAGTAAACGGGGCCAGGCGGTGGGATTCGATGAAGAGGGGGCGGTCCATGTACGGCTCCGCCGCGAGGATTGCTGCATTGAAGCGCTCCACATGACCGACCTGGACCATGCTCCCACCTTCGGACGCCGCTTGGAGGATCCGGTCGGCTCCGTCCAGGTCGGCCGCGATGGGCTTCTCGATGAGGAGGTGAATTCCCCGGGACCCGGCCTCTACCGCCACCTCCTCGTGGGTAGAGGT
>SKZC01000235.1 GCA_007127575.1 Gemmatimonadota bacterium | reverse complement strand
TCGGGACTTTCCAGGCGATACCGCCCGCTACCACGCGGTGCACCGGCTGGAGTTCCGGCCACGTCCCGATCTGGTTGTGGCCATTTCCGAGGCCTCCATGCATGGAGGGGCGGGTGAGCCCATCGACTTCCGACTCATCAGCCCCCTGGCCATCTGGGAAGTAAACCGAAAGGGAGAGCGGGACGTACAGAGCAACCTGCTGGCCCAGGCGGACCTCTGGTGGCGGGCCCACCAATCCCTGGTCGTCTACGCCGCCATGCTCGCCGACTCGCCGCTGGGTCAGGGGGCGTGCTGCGAAACCGGTGGGACCCTGGGGCTGGAGTTTCCCACTCTCGGCCCCCGGGCGGTGCACATCCGAACGGAGGTCACCGCCCTCCAGAGCCTGTTGTACAGAACGGCCCGCCCATGGGAGGAATATTCCGTTCATGGGATCGGGCTGGGGTGGGATCAGAGCGACGTGGTCCACGCCTTGGTGGAGGCCGGCGTGTTCGCCGGCTCGACCCTCCTTCTCCGTCCCTACCTCGCCCTGCAGCTACGAGGGGAAGAGTCCGAATTCGTCGGCCGCAGGCGTCCGAGCCAATCGGAGCTTCCGGACGTGTCCGGAATCCTGGTGGGCCGGCACGAAAGCACCCTGCGGGTGGCCCTGGCCGGGAGGTGGAGGAGCCCCGGGCCTTGGTCCGTCGACCTCTCCTGGGATCTCGGCGTGAATCGAATCCGACACATGGGTCATGTGGAGGGACGTCACGGGGTCTACCCGGTGGGGCGAGCTCAAATCGGCCTCACCCTACCTCTCCTGAGTTTCACGGAATCCGTGGACGCATCAGGAAGCCCTGAGCCCTCCCAAAGGGAGGGGACCCCATGAGGGGACTCCGCGCGCGGATCCGAGCCGCCGTCCACGACCTTGCCGGAGAACCCGCCCTGATCTACTACCCGCACGCTCCGAAGTGCGCAGGGATCTCGGTGGCCGGTAGTATCGCTCGGCAGCATTACACCCGGATGGAGCGCCGGACGGTGCCGGTGTTTGCCATGAACCTTCCCGCCAGCGCTCGGGCGGCCGAGGCCACGGGCCGGGAGATGATGGAGCTGCGGGAAGAGGTGGTGGCGTATCACCTGGCGCTGGGACGGCACCGGTTCGTCCGGGCTCACTCCACCTGCCGCCCCCGGCTTGTAGACGCCTTTCGAGACCAGTGGCACTTCGTCACCGTCCTGAGAGACCCGGTGGCACGCTGGGTTTCCGAGTACGTCTACAACACCACCAAGGCCTCGGGCTGGGCCGCGAACGACCTGGGAGTGGAGGCGTACCTGGACTCCCGGACGGCCTGGACCACGGGCAACACCTACCTCCGCTACTTCTCCCACCTCCCGGAGCCTCCTCCCGACGACCTGGCGCCATTTACGGAGGAGGCCGTGGAGAACCTCCTCCGGTTCTCATGCGTGGGAACGGTCGAGGACCTGGGGGAGTTCATCGAACGCTTCGAAACCGTCTTCGGGACCCGCCTCTCCATCCCCCGCAAGAACACGAGTCCCGACCAGGCGATGAAGGCCGAAATCATGTCCAACCCACGGTACCTGGAGCGGATCCGGGACCTCTGCCGACACGATACTGAAATCTATCGGAAGGTCGTACATGGCCTCCGGACCCGAACAGGAGCGTCCCATGGCGTATGAACCGCCGTTCCTTCTCATGAGGATATGCCCCCGGTCCCGGATTCACTCGAAGACCGAACCCCCGGCCTGGTCGGCGAACACCCTTTCCACACCAGGGCTTCACGTACGGCTGGCGCATTCCGGCGTCTCATCGGCGTCTGCCGTCCTCCCGGAGGGTACCGTTCGCGTCTATCTGGCCGGGGAGCTTCACGACACCTGCGGCGTGGACGCAGCGGACTGGTTTCTGCGTGCCTACCTGTCGTGCCCCACCGACGCCACCCGACGGTTGGATGGGTCGTTCGCCATCGTGGTGGTAGATGAGAGAGAGGATCTGGTGCAGGTCTACACCGATCTGATCAACAGCCGCAAGATCTTTCACCGGGAGGAGGGCAGCGTCACCTGGTTGGCCACTTCGCATGGGTTCCCCCACCTTCCGACCCACGGAGCCTGTCCCGACGAGGTGGCGCTGGCTCAGTATATGGTGAACGGGATCCCACTGAACCACCGAACCCTCTTTCGTGGAACCCGGATCCTGGAACCGGCCAGCGTCCACCGTTTCTCCACCGCGGGACTCGAGACCCACGGCTACTGGGAACACCGGTTCAGGAGCAACGGTCAGCCGCCGGATGACCTGGAAGCGGGCCTCTGGAGCACCCTGGTGGAAGGCGTCGAGAGCCGAGTCGCCACAGAAGACCATGTCTACGTCTCCCTGAGCGGTGGATTCGACGCCCCGGCCATCGCCTGTGTCTTGAAGGAGATCGGGCGGGACGACGTCACCTGCTTTACCTACGCGAGCCCCGACGAAGGAGCCGGTGGTGATCTGGAGGTAGCCAGGCGGCTTGCCCAACGCCTGGGGTTCAGGCACGTGGCCATCCCCGCCTATCAGGGCCGTCTGGATCAGGTCGTGGAGGACAACGTGGAGCTGGGGATGGGCCTCACTCGCCTCACCATCGAGAG
>SKZC01000019.1 GCA_007127575.1 Gemmatimonadota bacterium | reverse complement strand
GTTGGCAGCCCAGGCTTCGGGTGGACGTGGTGGAGATCGATCCCCAGGTGGTGGAGGTGGCGCGGGAGTACTTCGCCTATGGGAGCCTTCCTCCCGACGCGCTGGGAATGTACGTGGAGGACGCGCGGCACTTCCTCCGCCGGCGAGGAGATCGCTACGACGTCATCTTCACCGACGTCTACGACAACCTCTTTTCACTTCCGTGGACCATGGTGACGCAGGAGGCGTTCCAGGAGAAGGAGGCTCGGCTCTCGCCCCACGGCTTCGTCATGATGACGGTGACCACGCCCATCGGAGGTCCGGGCGCCCTCTTCCTTCGACGGCTCCTAGCCACAGCGGAGAGCGTCTTTCCCCACGTTCGGATCCATCCTGCCCGACGAATGCAGGACGTGCGCCGGACCCGAGAGGTCCTCCTGGTCATGGCGCGAGACCCGGACCACCTTCCCGAGGCGGAGCTTTCCTCATGGTCCCTGGAACCCCAGGGCCCTCCGTTCACGGACCGTCACGCTCCGGTGGAGTACCTTCAGGCCCACCTCTTTCTCCACGATCCGGCCTGGCGCTGAGGAGCGGCTCCAGCCGGTGGGCGGCGTCCAGCGCCCGGGAGAAGGGAAGCTCGTGAAACCCGGCGTCCTTCACTGCGTCCGCTATGGTTCCGAAGATGGTACCGGGAACGGTGCTTCGGAAGAGGAGTTGGTCCAGTAGCCGTCGCATGGCTTCCGACGGGGAGAGGAGGCAGAGGACGCCGGAGCCCGTCTCACTCCTCCTGGGGAACACCACCTGTCGGATGGGAGCCGGGGAGGCCCAGCGGGACCCCAGTTCCCGGGGGTGAAAGAGGGCGCTGTCGGACCAAAGCTCCTTCCCCGGGCCGTGGCGGTTCGGAAGGCCCAGCAGCTCCTGGGATGGTGGGATGAGCTTGATGAGGCGCTTGAAGGGCACGGCCCGTCCGGTGGCTCCCTCCAGGAGGGTGATGTCGTCGCCCAGGATTGGGTACCCTCGAAGGGCCAGGGCGGCGGTGAGGGTGGACTTCCCCGATCCTCCCGGGCCCACCAGGAGGAGGGCTCCGGCTTCGGTGGCCACCCCTCCCGCGTGGAGGGGGTGAAGTCCACCTCTTCTTGCAGACACGACCAGGAGCTCCCCCAGGGCCAGCTCGAAGCGGGTGAGGGCGGCTCCGGGACTCTCCGTCTCCCAGACCCTGGAGCCGGACCGGATCCGGAATGGGGGGCGGCCCCCATCGTTCTCCTCCAGCGCTACCTTCTGGGCCGGGTCCGGCTTCCGGTCCGGTGGCTCCGTTTGGTAGTCCGGGTAGAGTTCACGGACCCGGGGCTCGAGGGTGGGGCTCCGGACTGCAGCCATCACCCACCGGGAGCGCAGTCGAAACCAGCATTCCCGGGGCGCTCCCCTCCGGGCTTCACCAATCATCGAGACACTCGCCTTTCCCGACTTGAGCCGGATCGTGGTGAGCGGGGAGGCGGAGATCAGGGACCGGCGGAGGTCTCCTACGGTCCCTGATCCTCAGCAGGGGCTCCTGGGTCGTGGGGAAAGCCCTCTGGAGGGGGCTCGATGCTGACGTCCTCCAGGACGATGTCCGAGACCCATTCCAGCGCTCCCGTCTCCAGGGATCGTCCGTATTCCGCGATGTCCACCAGCTCCGGGTCCACCAGGTTCTCGTAGTCCTGGACCAGGACACCGTCCACCGTCCTTCGGCTCACGGCCCTCCGGAACCGGGTCCCTCCGTCGCCCACATGGTACCGGTAGGCCATGTAGTCCAGGGTTCCCTCGTCCTGGTGCAGCCAGTACAGGAAGCGGTCCTCCCAATCCCGTCCCCCGCCGTCCGGGCGGAAGGTGACCTCCACTCGGTGGTAGGCCTCTCCTTCCAACGTCTCCTCACCCAGGTATCGGCTCACCACCGCCGGATCCTGAAGGCGGAGGGGGAGAAAGGCGAAGTACACCACCGAGTTCACCCCGGTCTCCACCGACGCCCGCTCCTCCTCGGAGAGGGAAACCGGGGCGCCGTCCACCTCCCGCACGGTCCCTTCGTTGGTCATCACCTCCCGGACCGGAACGCCATCCTCCATGGTCGCCCTCTCCAGCCGGTACCAGCCGTCCTGCAGCGTCTGGGCGAACTCGTACTCCCGAAACCCGAAGGTGACGCGAGCCTCAGCCAGGGCCTCCACGCCATGAACCTGGATTGCGTTCCGAAGCAGGGCGTCGGGGTCCGGCGTCGTGGTGCACGAGGTGAGAAGGGCGATCCCTGTGAGGAGAAGCGGAGCCGCCGATGGCTGAACCGGAGAAGATGTGTGGGAGGTGCGCGGTGGAATCATGGCGCCCTGGGAGCTGGAGGTGAAGTCCGCTGCGGGGAAGCTGACGCCCTCCGGAGAGGGGGGCAAGGGACCGGGCACGCCAGGCGGGGCTTGTCTCCGCCCGGATCCGGATCCTACACTTCCCTGATGTGACGAATGCAATGAGGGACCGTCAGGTTCCCGGGCCTGTTCAGCCGCCGGGGTTCCCGCTCGTCTCCTCGTCACAGCCGACTCGGCCGGGCCGACCTGGCATTCCAGGGTCCCGGCGTCTGCGTAGGGAAGGGGGTCTTCCTGGTCGGCGTCCACTCCGGGGAGCGAAC
>SKZC01000152.1 GCA_007127575.1 Gemmatimonadota bacterium | reverse complement strand
GGACCATCGCTACAAGGGCGCCGACCTGGGAATCCTCCTCACCCCCGGCCGACTCATGACCGACGAGCACGAGCTGAACGACCGAGCTCGCGCCTGGATCGAGGGCATTCAGGCGCAGTACGACTCCGTCCAGGTGGATCCGGAGGACGAGCCTGCCGTCGCCCACGTCATGGAGGTGGGAAATTTCAAGATCCTCTGAGCGGGCCCTGCCCAAAGTGCCGCCCGCTCTTGGGGGCGAGCCGTCCGCCCGGGTCAAGCCCCAGGCCACCAGCATCGTCTTCACGGCGGTGGACGAGGCCTCACCCGGCAAGAAGTGGCAGTCCCTATTCCGCCGTTTCTGGCCGGCGTACCGGAGCTGGTATCTCCAGGAGACCGCGACGGCTCGGCCCGGGTACCTCACCTGCCGAAGTGCCCTCCGGAGCTACATGCCCGAGCTGGAACCCACCTACGACCGACTGGTGGAGCTGGCCGGGGGCGGCGACCTGGCCGCCCGGTTCCTGAGCCTCTACCGGCCGCCTCCCTTCCTGACGGCCTGCTCCCAGGGGGTCTGGCGGGGAAAGGAGCCCGCCCTCGTCCGGAACTACGACTACGATCCCACCCTCTGCGAAGGAGTCACCCTGAACAGCCACTGGAATGGCCGAGGGGTGATAGCCATGTCGGATTGTATGTGGGGAGCGCTGGACGGGATCAACGATGCGGGGCTCGCGGCCTCCCTGGCCTTCGGGGGCCGGCGGGCAGTGGGCGACGGCTTCGGGATGCCCCTCATCCTCCGTTACGTACTGGAGGTGTGCGAAACCACGGAGGAGGCTGTGAAGGTCCTCCAACGCGTGCCCACGCACATGGCCTATAACGTCACCGTGGTGGATCGCTCCGGCGCCTTCGCCACCCTCTTCCTCTCGCCGGACCGGGCTCCCATCGTGACCCGGCGGCCGCTGGCCACCAACCACCAGCGCCGGGTCGAGTGGAAAGAGTACGCCGGAGCCACCGCCAGTCTGGAGCGTGAGCGTTATCTGGGGGAACTCCTCGAGGACAGCACCGAGACCCTGGACTCGCTGATCCAGCGCTTCCTCCGCCCGCCGCTGTACAGCGCCCAGTTCCAGAAGGGATGGGGCACCCTCTACACCGCAGCGTACCGGACCGGGACGCCGTCCGCCGAATTCCGGTGGCCGGACGGGTGCCTGGAGCAGAGCTTCAAGGAGTTCCGAGAGGTGGCGGTCCGGGTGGACTATCCCCGGGAGGGAGGCTGAGCTGACGGTCCGAACCCGACACGCCTCCTCCTACCTGGTCCGCCCGAGAGTCACCCGAACGAAGGGGCCCGACGTGGACGCGTTGGGACCCGCCCCGAGCACACTCCCATCCATCCGCCACGAGATGGAGTACGGCTCGATCACGTAGCCTGCTCGGACCCCCACCGTCATACCGTCTCCACCCCCAAGGGCGTACTCGACGCCGGCGCCAAGGCTCAAGAGGAGCCCGCCGCGCTGCATGCGGACCTGGCGGTTGGGATCGGTGACCACCTCATCGAACGAATCGGGCACCCCGCGGGGGCCGATGGAGAGACTCACCCCCCCTCCCCCGAGCCCCACCATAGGATACACGGCGAGCTCCGGCGAGAGCTCCGTCAGGTATCCGACGTTGAAGAAGCCGTATCCGCCCTGGAGAGAGACGCTTCGGCCATCGACGGCGTTCTCTCCGGTAATGAGTCCGTAGCCCTCACCACCCAACATCAAGCGTCCCGCACGGAGCCCGTACCCTCCTCCCCCGATGGAGAGCATGGCGCGACCGAATTCGGGGTAGCCCGCACCGCCCAGTTGGCGGTTCAGGTCGCCGATGCCCGCGTGGTGAACTCCCACGGAGAAGAATCCGCCTCCGGATCGTGCCTCCCCGTCGGTGGCCGCGGACTGCGCCCCCCCGTCGGCTGCGCCGGCCAGCATCAAGAGTGCTCCTGCGAACAGGCTCAATCCAGCGTTCGCATATCGAGTCGCCATCGTTCGTTCTCCTGGTCAGGTTGAAGTCTTTCAGCCCCGAGCGAGAAGCAGGTCGGACGTCATGCTTCGCCTCCCTTCCCGGATCTCACGGCCCATTTTCCAGGATCGGCTTTCTCGCTGACCCCAGAAGGCACGGGTTCTTCGCTCACTACGAAGCCGCGCCGGAGAAGGTTCGGCGAAGTCCGAAACACCCGGATTACTTCCATCGGCTCTTCCCCGTCTTGCCGATAGAGGATCGACGTGGAGAAGGAAGGGGAGACGGAGAGAGAGTACCGGCTCGGGTTTGGGGGCAGGCCGGTGCGCCTGCCGGGATCGAGGAAGGCCCTGACGCTGAAGGGGGGTTGGGGTTCGGGGAGACGCTGAAGAACCTTCCGAGGGGCTTGAGGAAGCGGGCGTGGCCGACCGTGGAGGGCTACGGGTTGGAAGGTTTCCGGAGATCACGGCTTGACATATTGATGCTCACCGCCGACACTTTGATGTCATAGGACTGGAGTCGAACGGATATGCGAACGACGATCCGCCTCCCCGACGACCTGTTGAGGGAAGCGAAGAAACAGGCGGCGGAGCGAGGGGTCCCCCTCACGCGACTCGTGGAGGAGGCCCTCCGCGAGTCCCTCTCCCGAGCTCGTGAATC
>SKZC01000162.1 GCA_007127575.1 Gemmatimonadota bacterium | reverse complement strand
CCCTGTGTGAGCACCATCTATACCGGATCGGCGTCCACCGCACACACCATTCAGCCCTACGGCGCCTTTGGGTCCACCGGCGCCGAGGTTTCCAAGTTCCTCGCCCGAGTGACCCTCGGATGGTTCCTCCTCCACCAGGGCTGGGGCAAGGTGGTGCAGGATTGGACCGGGGGACCGGGGACTTTCTACCAGGGCAACCAGTTCCAGAACAACAGCCCGGACTGGGTCCCCGCCTTCTTCCTGGCCCCGTACGGGTACGCCCTGCCATGGCTGGAGCTCACCTTCGGAGCCCTCCTGATGCTCGGCATCTGGAACCGGTTCTCCGCCGGCATTTCCACCCTCATCTTCCTTAGCATCCTCATCGCCTGGTTGGACGCGGGCAACCTCCTTCCCAGGCATATGCTGATGATCTATACGCCCCTGGCCGCGTGGTACTTCTTCTCAGGCCCAGGCCGATTCAGTCTGGATACGTTCCTGGAGAACCGGAAGAGGGCCGCAGGGCCGAGGTAGTCGGACCCGAAGGCTCTACGCTCTCCGGGCGCCAGGTCGCGGCGGTATCCGGAGCTGGAGCCGGGAAACGCCTGGGATGGAAGAGGCCCGCCAGGATTTCGATCCCCGTCAGAATCCGGGGACCTGAGCGGTTGAAGTACGCCGAACCATCCACCACGTACGCTCGCCCCTCCTTCACCGCCCGAGGCGCCACGCTCACCAGGTGCGCCTGGTGGGCCTGGGCGTCCACGGTGGAGGCCTCCAGATCGTAACCGCAAGGCATGATCACCAGCACGTCGGGATCCAACCCTTCCAGTTCGTCCCACGACACCTGGCGGGAAGGCGCTCCCACCTCACCCAAGACGTTCACCCCTCCCGCCAACTCCACCATCTCGGGCACCCAGTGTCCAGGGGAAAAGGGCGGATCCAACCACTCCACGGCCAGAACCCGCGGAGCCTCGGCGCCCTCCACCGCCTCCTTCACCGCCTGAAGCCTCTGACGAAGTGCCTCCAGAACCCCACCCGCCCGATCCGGCTCCCCGGCCGCTCGAGCCACAGCCTGGATGCTCTGAAGGATCTCCTCCACCGTATGGCTGTCTACCGGAAGCACCCGAGCCCCGAGGCCCCTGGCCGCAACGAGATCCTCCACCCCGGGCGCCGGAACCGCACACACCTCGCAGATCGCCTGGGTCAGGATGAGGTCCGGCTCCAGCGCGGCAAGTGTCTTTCCATCCACCTCGTAGACACTTCCGTGCTCCGCCATCGCTTCCCGAACGGCCCGGTCCACCGCCCCGCTGTCCAACCCCGAGGGATCGAAGCGGGGACGGCTCACTCGAGGCCGGTCCAGGACCTCGGGCGGATGGTCGCATTCATGGGAAATCGCAACCAAATGGTCGGCGAGGCCGAGCTCGCACACGATCTCGGTGGCGCTGGCCAGGAGAGAAGCGATGCGTGGCGTCATATGAGCTAGAGTTCGAAACCGGATTTGGTCGAAGCTTGGACCGGACCGTTGTGGTGGCCTTCGGCTGCCCGGTACCCCGAAGGGGGAACCGTGTGGCGCCGACTCCGAACCTCAGTCCGACGGCCGGAGGGCTCAGCCCCCCGAACCGTCTGCCGTTCCGGCCAATGCCCGCCGGATCCCCTGGACGGTGGCCTCCGTGCGGAACTCCACGAGTTGACGTCCGTGCCAAAGGGTCTTCTCTATGGGGAGCAAGCTGATCCCGTTGATGGACGCCTTCCCTGCCGCGACCCGCTCATCGAGCCGGACGTGCCGTGGATCGTCCAGGGTGATGATGCTGGTGATATAGTAATTGTCGTGGAAGCCCTCCGAATACCGGACCTCTTCCACGCCCATCACCTCGTTCTGGTACGCCAGGATGTCGGCGTAGTTGTAGTACTCGGGGATGTAGTAGACCCCGACTCCTTCGTCCGCCCAGGCGGTGTTCAGCCGCTCGGCCACCTCCCGCTGACCGGCCTGGTTGCCCCCGCTGTCTCCGATATAAAAGATGTTCTGGAACCCCTGGGCCTTGAAGCTGGTGGCCATGTCGGTGAGGACCGCTTCATACGTCTCTCGGGAATATCGGATGCTCCCGGGCGTCGTGGTGTTCTCCGGCGTTCCCGGCTCGATGGCCACGATGGGCGCCACGAGAGTGTTGCCCATGCGCCGAGCGATGGCTTCGCCCATCACTTTGAGGACGTGGTTGTGCTTCCCGGTGGTGAGATAAGGACCGTTCTCCTCCACCCCCCCGGCCGGGATCAAGACATTCGTCATCCCGTTCCGAAGGGCGTCCCTCACTTCCAACATCGTGAGTTCCTCGATCCAAACGTTGTCCGCCGCCTCGATGGGACGCGGGAAGTCGGTCATGTCGATCCGGTCCTGGGCTGACAGCCCGGGGGCGGTGAGGACCACCCCGAGAGAAAGGGTGAGAGCGGCTCCGGTGAGTTTCATTTGGGGACCTCCGGGAAGGAATGTTGGCCCGGCCCTATGGGAGAGCGGGTTGGGCGGGGTGAGAAAAAGACGAGCCCTGGGAAGCCAGCCTCGCAAGGAGGCCCGGCAGGCAGTCCCTATTTCCGATGGTACGCGCGCTTGGGGGCATCAGCAAGCCCCTGAGAAAGAGCCCCAAGGGCCCGCAAGGCTTT
>SKZC01000142.1 GCA_007127575.1 Gemmatimonadota bacterium | reverse complement strand
TCGTCGAAGCCCACCGTGAGCGGGCTTCCCAGCAGACCTCCCCCCAGGTAGCCCAACACGTTGTTGTCGTTGTGGGGGAGTCGCGCCCGGCTTCGGGCCAACCCGAAGCCCACGTCGAGGCGGAGCTCATCGGACGCCAGAACGTCGAAGTTCACCCGGCCCGAGATTCGTTCCATGTCGTTGCTGGGGAGGGTACCCTCTTCCCGGTCCATCCCCAAGGAGGAGAAGACACCGAACCGCTCCCCACCCCCTCGTATTGACCAGCCCAGGGAAGCCCGGCGACCGGAGGAGGGAAGGCCCACCCGCTCCAGAGGGTTGTCCTGGATGAAGGTCCCCGGCTCCTTCCCGTGGCAAAGGGGACGGCCCTGAGTGATGTGCTCCTCCTGGCACACCGCCCAGTTGGACGGGGGGCGGAAGGCGGGATCCAACACCCCGTACTCCGCCAGCACCAACTGCCGGAACGGCTCTCCCGGGGAGCCTCGCCGGGTGATCACCTGCACCACGCCCTGGGAGGCGTCGGCCCCGTAGAGGGTGGCCGCCGCAGGCCCCTTGACCACCTCGATCCGGTCCACCTCCTCCACCCTCAGATCGTTGAGGCGACTGCCCCTCTGCCCACCGACGAAGAAGAACTCGGGGTTCCGCCCGTCCATGCGGATCCCGTCGATGAAGACCAGGGGCTCCCCCGAGAGAGCCACGGAAGAGCGACCCCGAATGCGCACCACGGACGCCGTCCCCGTGCTCCCGCTTCGCTCCTGCACCAGGACGCTGGGCACCCGGGCCTGCAGCAGGTTGGAAAGGGTGGACACCGGAGCCACCTCCACCAGGCTCCGGGCATCGATCCCCGCCACAACGGCGGGCTGGGCCCTCCGGTCCCGGCGTCCGGCCGTTCCGGTCACCAGGACCTCGTCCAAGGCCACCGCCTCGGGCCGGAGGCGAAAGTTCAGGGGGTGCGTTCCGGGGCTCAGGGAAAGCTCCACTTCCTCGGGTCGGTACCCGAGGGAGGAAGCCCGGACCCGAACGGACGGGCCGCCGACGGCATCGGCGGGCACGACCAGGGTGAAGCGGCCCTCCGAGTCCACTGCCGCCGTCAGTTCCAGCTCCGCCACCTCCACTACCGCACCGGGAAGGGGGACTTCGTCCCGGTCCAGGACCCGGCCGGTGAGAAGGGCTTCCTGAGCCAAGGTGGCGGGAGGAAGGAGGGAGAGGGCCATGACGACGCCCAGGGCCGACGAGAGGAAGCGATACCCGGAGCCTCCCACGAGGCTCCGGCGACGGGGTGGGAGGAAGTGCATGCGGACAAGCTAAGGGCACCGGGCTTCGGGTACAGCCCCGACGGGGCGGGCTCCGCTGAATGCTGGTCGCCGCACCACCAGAGTACCCCTCTGGCACCCGGAGCGTGGAGGGGAGGATGGGAACCTGGCCGGTGCATCCAGGGAAGGAGAAGTGGTGAGTGGTACGTACCCCCGGGAGCACCTGGGGCGTCTCCTTCGGAAGCGACCATCGACCCTGGAATGAGAGAGATGGGACACTCGGTGGGCAGTCTGTCTCCCGCCCTGCGGCGGGGGTTGTTCCCGTTCGTGTGGGTAATGCTGGCCCTGGGACTCCACACGCCCCTCCTCTCGGCCCAGGAGCCCGTGGCCCCGTCCTTCGACGCGGCGCGGGACTACATCCAGGAGCAGATGGAACGGTTCCACATCCCTTCGGTGGCGGTGGCCGTGGCGCTGGACGGGGAGCTGGTCTGGAGTGAAGGGTTCGGCTGGGCCGATGAAGCGGGAGGCGTTCGAGCCACGGACCGAACGGCCTACTCGGTGGCCTCGGTAACCAAGCCCATCACGGCCACAGCCGTCCTCCGGCTTCGGGATCGGGGCGCCCTGGACCTGGACGCGCCGGCGAACCGGTACCTGGACGGCGCGGTGATCCGGCGGCCCGACGGAACACGCTCCAGAGCCACCGTGCGGCAGCTCCTCACCCACACCGCAGGTCTTCCCCTCCATCACCACTTCTTCTATGCCGATGACGGACTGGAACCTCCGCCCATGCCCGAAACCATCGCTCGGTACGGGGTGGAGGCGCTGCCTCCGGGGGAGGCCCATACCTACGCGAACCTGGGGTACGGGATCCTGGAGTACCTGGCGTCGCGAACCGCCGAATTGGAGTTCAGTGAGCTTCTGGAGGACGAAGTCTTTCGCCCCCTGGGGATGACGGAGAGCTGGGTGGGCGTGCCGCCGGAAGGGGCGGCGGCGGTGGCGCAGCGCTACGGCGAGGACGGGCTCCCGCTCCCGGACTACGACTTCGATCATCGAGGAGCTTCCGCCGTCTACTCCAGCGCCCGGGACCTGCTTCGCTTCGGGCTGCATCACCTGGGGCGAATCCAGGACGATACGGATCCCGCCCTTCCCGACTCCACCCGCGTGGAGATGCAGCGGAGCTGGACTCCCCGGGAAGGCAGGGGTCGGGCGTACGGGCTGGGGTGGGCCATCGTGGAGGACGACGGAGGGTACCGGCGAGTGGAGCACACCGGGGGGATGCCCGGAGTGAGCACGGCCCTCCGGCTCTACCCAGAACGGGAGGCGGTGGTGGTGGTCCTCTCCAACAGCTCGAACCCCGCCACCGCTTCCATCGCCGACGTCCTGGCAGGCACCGTTCTCCCGAATTACCTGGAGGAAAGGCGGCGTGCCGCCCAGGCCGCCCCCACCGTCCTCCTGATGTCTCCCTCCGTGCTGGCGGGACTCTGGGAGGGAGAGCTGCACACCTGGGAGGGCCCCTTCCGCCTCCGACTCACCATCAGTGAGGACGGAACGGCCCGGCTGCAATTGAATCCGGACGGCCGGGCCCTCCCGGTGGAGCCTTTGCAGATGCGAGACGGGGTACTGGTAGGGCGGGTTCCCCTCACCATCCCGACGCCTGATGCCCTCCGGAGGCCCCATGGGGTTCACCTTCAGCTCTGGCAGCGAGACGAGGAGCTGGTAGGCTTCGCCTCCGCTCTGGGCTGGGGCGGGCGAAACCACTTCGCCCTCTCTTCGCCCCTCCACCTGCGGGCCGTTCCGGACGGAAAGCGTTGACGAGGGCCAGGAACCCCGCTCCAGACGGGGGAGTATGAATGAGTGTCTCCAACCAGGAGCGCTCCCCATGATCAGACCCTCCCCCATCCCCCGGTTCACCGGGAGCCTCTGGGCGTTCCCGCTGGGAGTTTTGCTCCTGATGGTGGCCCCAGGTGTAGAGGCCCAGCCCCACCATGAATCCGCCGGAGGGGAGGAGCCTCCTGCGTTGCTCTGGACGGACATGGGGTGGGAGGCTTCCGACGGGGTTCGCTCGGACCCGGACTTCCTCTTCCGCACGCCCACCGTCTCCTTGGGCTTCCGCGGCGGACTCCTGAGAGCCCGGGGGGACAGCGACATCTACGATTTCTTCACCGAGGAGCTCACTCTGGAGCAGAGCGACTTCCATGGGGTGGCCTTCCTGGGAGAGATGGGTGTGTCGGTGACGGAACGGGTGGACGCTGTGGTCTCCGTGGAGCACACCCGCATGTCCCGCAGGTCCGAGTTTCGGGAGTGGATCGGAGACGACGGGCTCCCCATCGAGCAGGTGACCGCACTGCACACCACCCCCATCACCGCGGGAGCACGACTGTACCTCCTGCCCCGGGGGGAGTCCGTGGGCCAGTTCGTCTGGGTGCCCGCCTCCTTCGCTCCCTTCGTGGGTGGGGGTGGGGGCGCAATCAACTACCGGCTGGAGCAGGAAGGGGAGTTCGTGGACTTCCAGGACCGGGCCATCTTCACGGAACATTACGAATCCAGTGAGTGGGGAGCGACCCTGCACCTCTCTGCGGGGGGGGACCTGAGGATCGGCCGGAGAAGCTATATTACGGGAGAGGCCCGCTACCGGTGGGCGGCCAGCGACCTGGGTCGGGATTTCGTGGGCTTCGAGCCCATCGACCTGAGTGGCCTCACCGCCACGGTGGGACTCACCGTCCGATTTTGACACCGTAACCATGGGGGCCCTGGAATGGGGCCTCAACCCGGCGAGGAGCCGAAGATGCCAAAGCCAGGAACCCAGAAGAACCCGCTGCGCCTCCTGAGGCAGGCCGTAGGTGCCCTCTTGGCGGCCGGTCTTCTCGTGGCCGTTCCCCACGCCCTGGTGGCGGTGGGAGTGGAGGCTTCCAGCCCGGGGCCCGCCCAGGTGGGCGAGCTGCCCGCCGACGACAGCCAGGGTTGGCTGGCCTGGCTGGGCTGCTGGGAGCCCTCGGTGGTGGAGCCGGGGGAGGAAGGGGAGTTGGATGCCGTCTGCCTCCGACTTCTGGAGGAAGGTCAGGGCGTCCGAATCTCCACGGTGCAGAACCGGCAGGTGGTGGACGAGCGGATCCTCCGCACCGATGGAGTGCGACACCCGGTGGCGGAATCCGGATGCGAGGGCTGGCAGGAGGCTACCTGGTCCGCCGACGGGCGGCGCGTCTACCTCCGTTCGGAACTGGAATGCGCCAACCAGGTCCACCGGGTTACCACGGGGATCTTTGCCCTGACTCCTTCCGGGGAGTGGGTCGACATTCAGACCGTTCAGGTGGGAGATCGCTCGGACGCCGGAGCCGGATCCCGCCGGTTTACGCGCCTTCCGTCCGAAGCCGTCCAGGAGCTCGGGCTTCCCCCCTTCCCCACCGACCTGACCCTGGCGGCACGCACGGCACGCACCCACGCTCGAGCGCCCCTGGAGTTCTCCGACGTACCCGAGGCGGCGGAGCGCGTGGCGCCGGAGGCCGTGCAACTCCTCCTCCTGGAGACGGAGAGCCGGTTCCAGCTCTCCGCCGACCGGGTGGTGCAGCTCAAGCGAGACGGGGTCCCGGAGGCCGTCATCGACATGGTGGTGGCCGTCTCCTTCCCCGAACGCTTCCAGGTCGACCGGGCGAGGCAGGTGGCGGAGCGAGCTCCTGAGCCCCGACCGGCGGCGCAGAGAGACACCCGTCGCTACGGGTACGCCTACGATCCCTTCCGGCCCTACCGGTTCCGGGGCTTCTACGATCCGTTCTTCCACTACGACCCGTTTTTCCACGGATCGTCCTACTACGGATCCCCCTACTGGGGTGGGCTGAGCTCTCGGCCCGTGGTGATCATCAGGGATCGGCGCAGCACGGGCCCCCTGGGAAGAGTGGTACGGGGGGAAGGATACACGCGCGGATCATCGCGCCCTTCCGGAGGTTCATCGGACAGCTCCGGGCCGTCCCGCACCGCCCCCTCCACGGACCGGTCCGGCTCCGACGGGAGCTCGGGAGCCGCCACCCGAGCGAATCCTCAGCGTGACCGGGACTCGGACCGACGAGACACCGGCCGCACGGCTCAGCCCAGAGGAAGTGGCGGGGGAGACGGCGGATGATCGTTGTTCCGGGCAACGGGGGCGATTAATTTTCCTCATACGCCAAGGCGGGGGCGTGAAAACCCGCTTCCACCCCGGATGAACGATCGATGCGGTCCACGCCGTACTCGACCCCATCCAGCACCCAGGAGTACGGCATGCGTACCACCGGCACCGTGAAGTGGTTCAACGACTCGAAGGGGTTCGGTTTCATCACCCCCGACGACGGAGAGCGGGATTGCTTCGTGCACTTCTCCGCCATCCAGGGCGAGGGATTCAAGTCTCTCGCCGAGGGGGACCGCGTGGAGTTCGAGATCGTGGAGGATCCCAAGGGGCCCAAAGCGGCCAACGTATCCCGGGCCGAGTAAAAGGCCCCCTACTCGGCGACTCGCCGCCCACCCTCCTGGAGCCTGAGGCTCCAGGAGGGTGTGTCGTTCAGGGAGCCTCCACCGATTCCTGCCTCCGCTGCAGGATGTGGTCCACGCTGTACCGGCCCGGGCCCAGAGCCATCAGTCCCACGAAAACCCAGATGTTCTTGAAGCTGTGGGCCGGGGTGCCCTCACCCGTCACGTGGTGGTTCACGGTGGCCACGAACATGACGAAGGCCAAGAGAAAGGCGGCGGGACGAAAGAAGAGACCCAATACGATACAGAGAGCCCCCACGGTCTCGGCCAACGCCGCCACCAGTCCGAAGACGACCGGAGCCATCTCCAGCCCCACACTGCCCATGGCAGCCCCCACACCGGCCCACCTCTCCGGGCCCCCGATGAGCTTCCCCCATCCGTGGTACCAGATGAAGCCAACGCCGAATCCCACTCTGAGAACCAGGAGCCCCAGGTCGTGATACCGAGCCAGCGACTTCCACTCCACAGTCCTCCTCCTCATCCCGAAGTTCACGGTCGACGGCGTCGCCTTCAGATGACGCCGCCCGCCACTCCCTCCGTTTCCGAGCGGCGAAGGGCGTAAAGCTTGCGCACTCCCACCCCTCCGAGGCAACATCGTGCGGAGGCTGACGGAAACCCATCACGCTCACAACGAGGCGGACATGCGCCAGAACGCCCTGCTTTTTCTCCTGATCCTACTTGTCGCGACGGCGGGGTGTGAGCCTGCCGAGACGGAGCCGGCCCAGGTCTGGTTCATCCAGCCCACGGAGGGCGATACGGTGGAAGGCCCCCACGTGGATGTGATCCTGGGGGCGAGTGGTGTGGAGATCACCTCCGCCGACATCCACGAGCCCGGGACCGGACATCACCACATCTTCGTGAACACGGATCTCACCCCTCTGGAAGACACCATCCCCGACGGGGTCCCCGGCATCCTGCACCTGGGACGAGGACAGACCGAGTTCGAGGTTCGCGACCTGGAGCCCGGTCAAAACCGGTTCATCGCCGTCATCGCCGACTGGAACCACATCCCATTGGATCCTCCTGCAGTGGACACGGTCCACTTCACCGTAGTGGCGCCGGAGGACCCGAGCGACGAGGAAGACCCGCAGGGCTGATCCCTCCGAGGCCGAAAACGGCAGGACCGGGCCCACTCCGCTTCCGCTGGGAAGCGCCGGCGGGATCTTCCCCCCCCACCTTGTCACAATCCCGTAACAACGACAGCTTTCCGGCGTTCGTTTCGGTGAGAGCCACCTGCACGTCCGAGGTGCGGATGAGGCTGAGGCGGTGAACGAAACTCTGGCGGCGACCCTCCCCATGGTGATGGCCGCGGTGGGCGGCCTGGGCATCTTCATGCTCGGCATGAAGTACATGTCCGAAGGGATGCAGGCGGTGGCGGGGAACTCCCTCCGCCGGATGATCAGCCTCGTCACCGACAACCGGCTCCTGGCCACCGGTGCGGGTACCGGGGTCACCCTCCTGGTCCAGTCCTCCACCATCACCACGGTCATCGTGGTGGGAGTGGTGAACGCGGGCCTGATGCAACTCCACCAGGCCATCGGCGTCATCCTCGGAGCGAACATCGGGACCACCATCACGGGGTGGATCCTGGTCCTCCAGATCGGAGAGTACGGCCTCCCCATCCTGGGGTTGGCGGCCCTGGTCTACCTCTTCTCCCGCCGGGAGCGGGTGCGGTTCGTGGCCATGGCCATCATGGGCCTGGGGATGATCTTCTTCGGCCTGGAGCTCATGAAGGAAGGGGTGGCCCCCATGCGGGAAATCCCCTTCTTCGTCGAAGCCTTCACCTGGTTCCAGGCGGACACCTATCTCGGGGTCCTCCGCTGCGTCCTTCTGGGAGCGGTCCTCACGTTTCTGGTTCAAAGCAGCAGCGCCACGCTGGGAATCACCATCGGTCTTGCGGTGACCGGAGTCATTCCCTTCACCACGGCGGCGGCCCTGGTGCTGGGCGAGAACATCGGAACCACCATTACCGTGCTCATCGCTTCGGTAGGAGCCAACACCAACGCGAAGAGGACGGCGTACGCCCACGTCCTCTTCAACCTCTTCGGAGTCTTCTGGATCACGCTCATCTTCGGCTGGTACAGCCAGCTTGTGGCGTCCGTCATCGAGACGTTTCACGGGGTGAACCCCATCCTGACCCCCATAGGGGAGGCCGCAGACCCCCTGGCCTTCGCCGCCATGATCACCGCCGCCATCGCGTTGACGCACACCGGATTCAACGTGACCAACACCCTCCTCTTCCTCCCCTTCCTGGGCCCGTACGCACGGCTCCTGGAACGGCTGGCTCCGGATCCCAGGGTGAAGGAGGTGGCCCAGCTCCGGCCCATGGACGCCCGGGGCATGCCGGCCCCCATCCTGGGAATCGAGCAGAGCCGAGGGGAGGTGGTTCAGATGGGCCGGGGGGTGCTCAAGATGGTGGATTGGATCCGACAACTGGCGTTCAACGGCCCCCGGGACGATCAGATCATCCAGAAGACCTTCCACCGGGAGGAGGTCCTGGACAACATCCACCACGAGATCATCACCTATCTGACCGACCTCCTGGACGCCAGCGTTCCCCACAGCGTGGCGGGGGAGGGGCGCGAACAACTTCGGATCGCACACGAATTCGAGTCCATGAGCGACCGACTCGCCAGCATCCTCCGGGCATTCCTGAAACTGAAGGAAAAGAACCTGGAGCTGCCGGCGGACCAGCAGGGGGAGCTGTTGACCCTTCATGACGAGGTGGCCGACTTCCTTCGCCAGGTGACGGAAGCGTACATCCGGCGAGAGGTGCTGGACGAGGCTCGGGCCCAGAGCACGAACGCCGCCATCAACCGCCTCGTCCGAAGCATCCAGGACCAGCACCTCCAGCGAATGGTGGAGAGTCCGGTGGACCCGAACCTGAGCTTGATCCTCACCGGGATCATCACGGACTACCGGAGGGTCAGGGCGCACACCATGAACATCCACGAGGCCATGAGCCCCCCCGCCACGGCCCCGGTGGAGTGAAGCGCCTGGTGAGATCCTGAGCCGCACCCTATTCGTGGGGCGGAATCCTCGAGGTTCGACGGAGCGCCGGGGCCTCAATCCATCAGGAGCCGGGCCGTTCCCTCCAGTGCGGTCCGCACCACCACCGCATCGGACAGTGCGACCACTCTGGTGATCTCCAGCGATCCGAACCGGCCCTCCAGGTGGACCTCCGGGGCCAGCTCCCGGCTCATCGTCTCGCCCTGGAGGGCCGGAATCCCTTGGAAGACCGTAGCCATGGGCCAGCGGGCCTCATCCCGGATCCGTTGAGAAAACCCGGTCTGAAGGACCCACTGCGCCGCTCGCGCCAGGACGTTCCGGGTCTCCACGTGAAAGGTGAGGTCGGGAACGCTGAGCTCGTTCCGGTGGGGGTCGTAGGCTGGCGTTCCCACCAGGAAGAGCCGCCCCCGCACCGCCCCGGTCACCTCCAGCTCCACGGCCACCCTTCCGTCGCCCACACCTCGGACCTCCACGTCCTGGATCTGGATGGTTCGACCCCCGGCCTCGAATTCCCGCCCCCCCAGAGCCTGGTCCGCCAATTCGGAAATGAGCCCGTAGTCGGCTCGGGCCTCCACCAGAAGTCGGGAGTCGGAGCCCACGTCCCCTCTCTGCAGCGGCGGAAGCGAGGCGGTTGAGGCCTGGGGCGTGGAGCCCGTCATGACCTCGGGACGGAGCTCCAGAGCCAGCTCCAGGAGGGCCACGTCGCCTCCCTCGTCGGCGGCGCGCAGGGAGCCATAGCGGATTCCGCTGGGGTTCAAGGCCAGCCAGACGCCATCTCCCACAGCCATGGGCTCCCCGAGCTGGCGCCACTGACCCTCCACCTGCTCCCTCAGGTCCATGGCGGAGACGGACCGGGAAATCTCGTCTTTCCACTCCTCCATCAGCGTCCGAGCCCCCAGCATGATCCAGTCCGTGAGGTCCACCTGAAACTCCGTCACGCGGCACCGATCCCGCTCGTCGGCGGTGAGGGGCTCCAGGCTCTCCACTCGAAGCTCGGACTCCAGCGTCCAGTCTTCGTTCAACGCCAGAGGAGAGGAGAGGACGAGCCGGGCCCGGGGTCGTGTAGCCTCACCGGTACCGCACGCTCCGGTCACTTCCTGGAACACCGGAGGATCGTACCAACCCCGGGCCTGATACCGAAGCACGGTGGAGATGTAGGCCGTGTCGCCCTGGAGGGTGACGGAAAACGGGTCCCGCTCCACCTGAAAGGCCAATTGGAGGCGCTCGGCGCCAGGGAAGCCTCTCCGCTCCGAAAGATCCCCGAACTGTGCCGGCACTACACTCTCCAGTAGCTCCGGGACCCGACCCATGTCGTACAGGACGGGGAGGTTCAGAACGGAAACCCCGAGATCCGGAAGCTCGGGGGGCTCCCCCACAGGCTGGGGCTGGGGGCTTTGTACCCGGGGAACCCACACCACGACGGCGACGAGGAGGATCGTTGCCAGGATCCCCACCCCCACCCACAC
>SKZC01000299.1 GCA_007127575.1 Gemmatimonadota bacterium | reverse complement strand
GAGGATCTCCCGTTCACCGTACACCGCGAGGAAGCTCCCCTCCGCATCATCCCGAGAGATCCCGAACGTAGTCTGGGTAAGATCGTTGGTCCCGAACGAGAAGAACTCCGCCACTTCGGCGATCTCATTGGCGGTGAGAGCCGCCCGGGGAACTTCGATCATGGTTCCCAACTTGTAGGGGATCTCCAACCCGGTCTCCTCCATCACATCCCGGGCCTCCGCCGAGACCTCCCGCCCCTGGAGGCGGAGCTCCTCCACATGACTCACCAAGGGAACCATGACCTCCACTCGGACATCCACATCGTCTTCCAGGCAACGGGCCGCCGCCTCAAAGATGGCCCGGGCCTGCATCCGAGTGAGCTCCGGGAGCAGGATGCCCAGTCGCACCCCTCGCGTTCCCAGCATGGGGTTCTCCTCGTGGAGCACGGAGATCCGCTCCAACAGGTCCTCGTTCATCCGGATCTCGGCCAGCGTATCGTCCACGTCCGCAAGGCGGTCCTGATGCTGAAGGCGGAGCTTCAGGTCGGCCAGGGTGCGGAGGAGCTCCTGATAGCTCGGGAGGAACTCGTGCAGGGGAGGATCCAGAAGACGCACCACCACGGGTCGCCCGTCCATGACCCGGAACAGCCCCTCGAAGTCGCTCCGCTGTAGGGGCAGAAGTCGCTCCAGCGCCTCCTCCCGTTCGGTGCGGGTACGGGCCATGATCATCTCCCGCATCACCGGGAGACGATCCTCCTCGAAGAACATGTGCTCCGTCCGGCAGAGACCGATCCCTTCAGCACCGTATTCGAGCGCGCGTTGGGCGTCCTGAGGACGGTCGGCATTGGCCCAGACCTGGAGTCTCCTGGACTCATCGCACCACTCCAGGAGCCGGGCGAGCCACGCGTCGTGGACATCCGGCACCACGGTGGGCAGCTCGCCGAGATACAGCTCACCCCGAAGCCCGTCTATGGAGATGACCTCCCCCTCCCGGATGGTGAGCTCCCCGATGGTCACCTCCCGAGCACCCATGTCGAACCGGAGCTCTTCCACCCCCACAACGGCAGGCTTTCCGAACTGCCGAGCCACCAACGCCGCGTGGCTGGTCCGACCCCCACGGCTCGTAACCACCCCCCGGGCGGCCAGCATCCCATGGACATCGTCGGGCTTGGTCTCTGGACGCAGCATGATGACGTCTCGGCCCTCATCCCGGCCCCATCGCTCGGCGGTATCCGCATCCAGAGCCACGGCCCCTACCGCAGCTCCCGGGGAGACGTTCAGCCCTCGGGCGAGGAGCTGAGCCTCCTGGCGGGCGGACTCCTCCAGTTGCGGGTGGAGAAAGAAGTCCACCTGCCCGGGAGAGACCCGGAGCACGGCCTCTTCCCGTGTGAGAAGCCCCTCGTCCACCATGTCCACGGCGATGCGGACTTCCGCCTGGGCCGTCCGCTTCCCGTCCCGGGTCTGGAGGAGCCAGAGCGTGCCGTGCTCCACGGTGAACTCCATGTCCTGCATATTGCGGTAGTGGCTCTCCAACCGGCGGGCGATTTCCTCCAACTCTTCATACGCCGCCGGCATGCGCTTCGCCATCTCGCTCATGGCGAGCGTGGGGCGGGTGCCGGCCACCACATCCTCCCCCTGGGCGTTCACCAGGAAATCCCCCTCCAGCCCCGGCTCACCGGTTGATGGATTTCGGCTCATGGCCACCCCGGTGGCACAATCCTCCCCCATGTTGCCGAAAACCATGGTCTGGATGTTGACGGCCGTGCCCAGGTCGTGGGGGATGCCCGAAGCGTTCCGGTAGTCCACGGCCCGTTTCCCGTTCCAGGACTTGAACACGGCTACCGACGCCGCCTTGAGCTGCTTCCAGGGGTCCTGGGGAAAGGGCGATCCGGTGTACTCTTCCATCAGCCCCTTGAACCGCTCCGTGACTTCGAACCACTGGTCGCCGTCCAGGGCGAGATCCGACTGCACCCCGGCTCGCTGGCACTGCTCCTCGATGACGTCCTCGAAGACCTCGTCTCGCATCCCCCGGACCACGGCACCGAACATCTGAACGAGCCTTCGGTAGGCGTCGTACACGAAGCGGCGATCGCCGGTGAGCTTCACCATCCCTTCGGCCACCTCATCGTTGAGGCCCAGGTTCAGGATGGTGTCCATCATCCCCGGCATGGAGAAGCGGGCTCCGGAGCGGCAGGAGACCAGGAGGGGGTCGGATGCATCTCCGAAGCGCTTGCCGGAGGCCTCCTCAATCTTCGCCAGGGCCTCCTTCTCCTCGCTCCAGATCTCCTCGGGAAGCCCGTCGTTGCTGTCCAGATAGGCGATGCACGCCTCGGTGGTCACGGTAAAGCCCGGGGGAACCGGCACCCCGATGCGGGCCATCTCGGCCAGGTTCGCCCCCTTCCCTCCCAGTAGGGACCGGACGCCGTCCCAGTCCCCGGCATATGCTTCCGCCTCTTCGATTTCCCGGAACAGATAAACCCACTTCTTGGCCATTCTGGACGTCTCGCACATTGGGGGGAGTCGCTTCGAGGCGGGAAGGTAGACTCGCGTTTCTGGAGGCGGCAAGGCGAGGGAACTGGAGGGGACGAACGGCCGACTCCGCCGCACACCAAGGGGGAAGGCCTGGAGCCTGCCGCCGGCGTTGCCGGCGGGTCACACCG
>SKZC01000437.1 GCA_007127575.1 Gemmatimonadota bacterium | reverse complement strand
CCTTGGATTCCCCAGGATGGAGCTCATTGAGGACGTGTGCGGGGGGATGCGGGAGGGACGAAACCTCAAAGCCGTGATCCCCGGGGGGGCCTCCGTGCCCGTCATGAACGTAGACGACTGCAGTGACTGCGCCCTGGACTACGAAGGGGTGGCGGAGGCCGGGTCCATGCTGGGGTGTGCTTCCGTCATCGTCATGGACGACAGCACGGACATGGTGAAGCAGGTCCGACGGCTGGTCCAGTTCTTCGCCCATGAATCGTGCGGCCAATGCACCCCCTGCCGAGAGGGTACCGAGTGGGTCACCCGGATCCTCCGCCGCATTGAAGATGGCCGGGGCACCGAGGAGGACCTGGACACCCTGGTGGAAGTGGGAGAGCAGATGACCGGGACCACTATCTGCGTTCTATCCGACTCGGCGGCCGCTCCGGTGATCTCCTCCATCCAGAAGTTCCGGGATGAGTACCTCGCTCTGATCCGCCGTGGTGAGCGGGTCGGCGCCGCCTGACCACTCAAGGACCCCGTCGCCTTCATGTCTGATAACGGACAGAATCGGAGCACCGTGACCGTCACCATCGACGGCCGCCAGGTCGAGGTCCCGCAGGGAATCACGATTCTGGAGGCCGCCGAGGGAATCGGGATCCGGGTGCCTCACTACTGCTACCATCCGGGGCTTTCGGCTCCGGCCCAGTGCCGCCTCTGCCTGGTGGAGGTGGAGGGTGCTCCCAAGCTCCAGCCCTCCTGTGTCACCCAGGTTCAGGATGGCCAGGTGGTGCACACCGAAAGTGAGCAAGCCCTTCGCATGCGGAAGGGGGTCCTGGAGTTCTACCTGGTAAACCACCCTCTGGACTGTCCCATCTGCGACCAGTCCGGAGAGTGCAAGCTCCAGGACTACGTCTTCCAGGAAGGGCGAAAGCACGGGCGAGGTAGAGAGCCCAAGAGGGTCTTCGGCCGGGATGACTTCGGCGGAGATGTGCTCTTCTACGGAGACCGCTGCGTCATGTGCACGCGGTGTGTACGCTTCATGGAGGAGGTGGAGGAGAAGCCCCTGCTCACCGTGGTGGAACGGGGCTCGCGGTCCATCATCGATACCTTCTTCGAGAGCGGTCTCCAAGAGGCGCACTTCGCCGGAAACGTGGTGGACATCTGCCCGGTGGGAGCCCTGGTCTCGAAGGACTTCCTCCATAAGGCCCGGGCCTGGGATCTGGACCATACGCCGTCGGTTTGTCCCAACTGTTCCCAGGGATGCAACATTGATCTGCATACCCGGGACAACATGGTCCAGCGGCTGAAGCCTCGGGAGAACCTGGAGGTGAACGGCCACTGGATGTGCGACTTCGGTCGACACCGCTATGAGTGGATGAACCGGGGGGATCGTCTAACCGACCCCATGGCCCGAGCCACCGGTGGCCTGGAGAGTTGGGGGTGGCAGGAGGTGCTGGAGACGGTGGCGGGTCGCCTCCGGGAATTGGATAGTCCCTCCTCCCTGGATGTGGTGGTCTCTCCGTCCGTGTCCAACGAGGACCTGGGTGCGGTGGTCGCCCTGGCACAGGCGCTGGGGGGGGAAGGAGGAGTGTTCCGCTCTCCGAGAGCCGCTGAGGAGATCCCCCTCCCGGGCTTTCCCAAGCTCCGGAGACGGAAGGACCTGGCTCCCAACCGGAAGACGGCGGAGCTCCTGGGGATGACCCGGGTGGGTAATGACGACGGTACGGGAGGATTGGAGGGTCAGGCGTCGGCCTCGGGAGTCCTGATCGTCGTGGGGGATGAGTTGGCCGATGTGGGGTCGGACTTCGGAGCCGAGGCCGAGCTCTTCATCCACTTGAGCTCCTACCCGTCGGCCGCTGCACATGACAACGCCCACTTCGTCCTTCCCATCACGACCTTCGCGGAGCAGGAAGGGACCTTCACCAATCACGAGGGACGGGTGCAGCGCTTCTGGCCCGGTCTCCGAGGTCCGGGCTCCGCTCGCCCGGCCTGGCTCGTGCTGGGCACGCTCCTGGCCGCGCTGGAGGAACGCGCTCCGGCCACCCGACCGGCGGAGGCGTTCGCCCGGTTGGGAGAGCTCCACCCCGCCTTCAGCGGCCTGAGCTACGAGACGTTGGGGACCCGGGGGGCTCTGGTGAACGAGCCGGCGGAGTTGGTGGGAGGTGGGGCATGAACGATCTTTCGCCCACCGCCTTCCTCCTCTCGTCGTCGATGAAGGTGTTCCTGGTCTTTTCCGTGGTCATGCTGGTGGTGGCGTACATGACCTACCTGGAACGGAGGGTCTCGGCCTTCATTCAGGACCGACTGGGTCCGAACCGCGTGGGACCCGCAGGGCTCCTACAGCCCATCGCCGACGGGATCAAGAACATCTTGAAGGAAGAGACCATGCCGGCCACGGCGAACCGGACCGTCTTCGTTCTGGCGCCCATGCTGTCCATCATCCCGGCATTGGTCACCTTCGCCGTGATCCCCTTCGCCGCCCCACTTCCCACGCCCTGGGGCACGGTGAATATGATCGTGGCCGACATCCCTATCGGGATCCTCTTCGTCCTGGCCATGGCCTCTCTGGGTGTCTATGGCCTCTTTCTGGCGGGGTGGGCATCCAACAACAAGTACGCCTTTCTGGGAGGCGTCCGGTCCTCATCCCAGATGATCAGTTACGAGGTGG
>SKZC01000404.1 GCA_007127575.1 Gemmatimonadota bacterium | reverse complement strand
CCTCACGAGATCGCCAACGTCCACGGTATTCCGGGCATCCGCTTCATGCTGGAGGCGTCCCGGGACCTGCCCCTCACCGTCTTCGTCATGGCCAGCTCCTGCGTCCCGGCCACCCCCATGGGGACGGCAGGAGCCTCCCTTGAGGCGGACGAGCTGGCGGAGCTCCGAACCCACCCCCGTGTCCTGGGTCTGGCGGAGGTGATGAACTTTCCGGGGGCCATCCACGGAGATCCAGGGATCTGGGCCAAGCTGGATCGCTTCCGGGACGGCGTGGTGGATGGACACGCTCCGGGGGTCAGAGGTGCGGCCCTGAACGCGTACGTTCTGGCGGGCCCGGGATCGGACCATGAGTGCACCACCTGGGAGGAGGCGGAGGAGAAGCTTCGGCGGGGGCTCTTCGTCTTCCTGCGGGAAGCCACCAACGCCCGCAACCTCCGGGACCTCATCCCCGCGTTGACCCCGGCGAATCAGCGGCGAGTGGCGCTCTGTACCGATGACCGGCAACCTCCGGACCTCCTGGACGAGGGCGGGATCGATCACATGCTTCAGATCCTGGTGGACGGAGGGATGGAACCGGTGGAGGCCCTCCGGCTGGCCACCCTCAATCCGGCGGAGTACTTCGGGCTCCGGGACCGAGGGGCCATCGCTCCGGGTCGGCGGGCCGACCTGGTGGTCCTCCCGGAGCTGGACGAGATGGTTCCGGACGAGGTCTGGAGCGCCGGGGTGCGGGTGGCCCGGGAGGGGCGGGCCCACCGCTGGTCCGTGCCACCCCTTCCGGACCCGCCTCCGCCCTCCATGCACATCCCCACCTCCCCGTTGGCGCTCAGGATCCCGGCAGAAGGGCGGGACGGGGGCCGCGTCCGGGTCATCCGCGCCGTCCCGCACCAACTGGTGACCGGCCACGAGACGGAAGAGCCCACCCTCCGAAACGGCGAGGTGGTGGCAGACCCTCAGCGGGACCTCCTGAAGCTGGCCGTGGTGGAGCGACACACCGGATCGGGTCGGATCGGCCTCGGGCTCATCCGAGGGTTCGGATTGCGGGAGGGGGCGCTGGCGGGGACGGTGGCCCACGACCACCACAACCTCATCCTTCTGGGTGCCGACGATGGTTCCATGGAGACTGCGGCCCGGGAGGTGGAGCGGCATGGCGGGGGGCTGGCCGTAGCCAGAGGGACGGAGGTCCTGGCCTCTCTGCCCCTCCCCATTGCCGGGCTCATGTCTCCGTCGCCCATCCAGGAAGTCCGGAAGGGGCTGGAGTCGGTGCTCTCGGCGGCCCGCTCCCTGGGCTCCCCCCTTCACGACCCTTTCATGGCGCTGTCGTTCGTGGGCCTGGAGGTCATTCCCTCCCTCAAGCTCACGGATCAGGGGCTGGTGGACGTGGACGCCTTCCGTTTGGTGAACCTCTGGGTGGAGGAGTGAGTGAGGGTTCCCCTCCGGCCTCAGCTCCCTCCCAGCGGGACGGTGAGGACCTGACCCGGGTGGATCCGGTTGTTGGAGATCCCGTTCCGGTTCTGGATCTGGTTCACCGTGGTGCCGTGCCGGCGGGCGATGGTCCAGAGGGACTCACCAGGCTGAACCGTGTGCTCCACCAGGGCCCGCGCCCCTCGGGCCCCCTCCTCCATCGCCGGGATGGTCAGCGCCTGGCCCGCCACGATTCGGTTCGAGCTGAGACCATTGGCCCGCCGAAGGGTCTCCACCGTGGTACCGTAGCGCCGGGCGATGGCCCAAAGAGACTCGCCACGGGTGACCCGGTGCTCCTGGGGGCCCGCTGACGAGGCAGTCACGCTCCCCCCGTCCCCGGACGCCTCATCCGCAGAAGCTCCCTGGGCCTGGGCCACCTGGGTCGCCTGTTCCGCCGGGACCTCCCGATACACGGGGACCCGGAGGGTCTGTCCCGCCAGGATGCGACCCGAACGGAGGCCGTTTTCGGCCTGGAGGCGAGAGACGGAGGTGTCATAACGACGGGCGATCTGGGTCAGCGTCTCACCTCGACGCACCTGGTGCTGCGCCATCTCCAACCGCACTTCCGGGGCCCGGTCGTCCTGGGCGAACCGCTGGTCTCCGGTCCGCTGCGTCACGTAGTTGGCGTACGGCTGCGGGAAGACCGCCACATGGTAGTGGGGAGGGCGACGCTCCCGGATGGCCTCCAGCACCCCCTGGCGCTCCAGGGAGAGGAGGGTGGACTCGAGCCAGCTCCGGCACCGGGCGTTCTGACTCACCCGGAGGTCCAGCGCCATCCCCGTGGGATGCACCGACCGGGAGGACGCGTTGGGGGGCTGCCGGGTGATGGGCCGGGTGAGGCTCGTTACCACCAGCTTCTCACCGCACGCGGCCCGGTACTGGCTCGCCAACCGGTGAATGAAGGTTCGAACCTCGGGCCGGGCGTAGGGAAAGGAGACGTTGTGAACGTCGAAGTCCTGGTTCGGACGCACCGGAACCAGGTAGCCCGCCTCCACGAAGCGCCGCACGTCCTCGGGAGTCCTGAGATAGGTGAAGTCGTGGAGCTGAGCCTGCTCGTTCTGGCGGTCCAGCGATGCCCGAGAGCCCTGGAGCGACTGGGCTTCCGCAGAAGGAGGTGAGATCAGGAGTAGCGTGATCAGCGCCGCCGGGAACAATCCCGTGATGCCTCGTCGAATCCCGTCGCCCCACCCCTG
>SKZC01000454.1 GCA_007127575.1 Gemmatimonadota bacterium | reverse complement strand
GGTGACTCCGGACCTGGAGGAGGTCTGGGCGACCCCGGAGCGGGAGGACGTCTCCGTCGCCCCGACTCCCCTCGCGGCCGAGCCCAGGGCTTCGGAAGGGCCGGAAGCAGGGAGAGCCGAAGATGGGGAGCCTTCCCAGGCGCCCCCGCCCCCCGCCGGACCCCTGGACGCCGAACCCGTGACCCCTGCCGACGTGCCCGCACTGGCACCCCCGCCCCCCATGGTATCACAGGGGACCTCCCTTCAACTGGAACTTCGGCGGGACCTCTCCACCCGGACTCACCGGGTGGGTGACGCCTTCTATGCGCGGGTGGTGGAGGAAGTCCTGGCCCAGGACGGCATGGTTCTGATTCCGGAAGGGACCCGGGTGGAAGGAAGGGTGGTGGAGAGCAAGAAAAGTGAGGGGGCGGAGGACGAGGCGCTCCTCAAGGTTCAGGTGGAAAGCCTGATCCTGGATGGGGTGGAGCACCCCATGACGGCCAGCGTCACGGAGGCCCGGATCGAGTCGGGCACCCAGGACTCGGCGGGAAGGACCGCCGCCACCGTGGCAACCGGAACCGCCGCCGGCGCCCTGGTGGGGCGGATTCTGGGAGGCGATCGGAGGGGCGCCCTCACCGGGGCGGCGGCGGGTGCCGCCGCGGGAACCGCCGTGGCCCTGGCCACTCGCGATGGGCATGCCACCATGGAGGCAGGCACCCTCCTCACCGTCCGGCTGGACGAGCCCCTGGTATTGCAGGCCCCCTGAGGTGTCCCGGCTCCCCCCTCGGGTCAGTGGCCCAGGGCCAGGCCGCCCCTCCGCGGGTCGGATTGGGCCGCTCGAGTCCCGTCGGGAAGGATCATGATGGCCTGCACGTCCCCGGAGATCCCACCTCGCTCGTCCACGGTATGCCCCATGGCTTCCAGCGTCCCGGGTACCTCGGGCATGAGCCCTCCGTTCTCGTACTGAATCCGATCCGGCAGGTGCTGGTGATGGACCCGAGGGGCATTCACCGCCTGAACCACGTCCATGCCGAAGTCCAGGACGTTGGATAGGGTCTGGAATACGGTGGTGATGATGGTGGCCCCCCCGGGTGTGCCGGTGACGAAGAGGAGCTCACCCGCCGGGTCCTCCACGATGGTGGGAGTCATGGACGAGAGCATCCGCTTACCGGGCTCGATGGCGTTGGCCTCCCCCTGTACGAGACCGAACTGGTTCGGGTGCCCGGGCTTGGCGGAGAAGTCGTCCATCTCGTTGTTCAGAAGGAACCCGGCCCCCCGCACCGTCACCCGGCTCCCGTAGGAGAGGTTGATGGTCGTGGTCACCGCCACTGCGTTGCCCTCCCCGTCCACGACGGAGAAGTGGGTCGTGCTGGGGCCCTCCTCCTGGTAGGACAGGGCCCCCACTTCCTCCTCCAGCCCCGGACGGACCTCCTCCGAAGGCACCGCCTGGGTCAGGGAGATCTCCTGGGCCCTGGCGGCCAGGTACGTGGGGGAGACGAGCTGATGAAGGGGGACGTTCACGAAGTCCGTGTCCGCCAGGTACTCGTTCCGGTCCGCGTAGGCCCGTTTCCAGACCTCCGCCATGACGTGGATCATCTCCGGGGAGTGCCATCCCAACTCCGCCAACTCCGTCTCCATGGACTCCAGCATCCCCGCCGCCTGGGCCATGGTCACCCCTCCCGAGGAGGCCGGGGGCATAGTGATGACCCGGTGGTCCCGGTACGGGAAGATCACCGGCTCCCGCCACTCCGCGGTATACTGCGCCAGGTCCTCATGGGTAATGATCCCACCCCCCGACTCCATTTCGGCGACGATGAGGTCCGCCGTCTCACCCCTGTAGAACCCGTCGGCCCCCTGATCCCGGATGCGGCTCAACGTCCGGGCCAGATCCGGGAGGCGGAAGGTCTCGCCCAGCTCCGGGAGGCGGCCGTCGGGAAGAAAGACCTCCCGGGTGGAGTCGAACTGCTCCAGTCGCGCTCGGTTGTTCTGCAGCGAGTTGGCCAGACGGGGGTGGAGCTCGAAGCCTTCCGCCAGCTCCACCGCGGGCTGCACCAGCTCCTCCCACGGGAGACTTCCCAATCGGAGGTGCGCCTCCCACATGCCCATGACCGTTCCGGGAACCCCCGAGGCCAGGTGGCCGATCACCGAGGCGTCGGTGAGCTCCCCCTCCTCATCCAGGAACATGTCCCGGTGCGCGGCCAGAGGAGCCTTCTCCCGGTAGTCCAGGGAAAAGCTCTCCCCGTCGGCGGCTCGCACCACCATGAAGCCCCCGCCTCCGATGTTGCCGGCCTCGGGGTTCACCACCGCCAGGGCGAAGGAGACGGCGATGGCGGCGTCCACCGCATTCCCTCCGGCCTCCAGGATCTCCAATCCGATTCGGGTGGCGTACTCGTCAGTGGTGCTCACCATCCCCCGGGGTGCGGTGACGGGTTCGTCGTCCTGGGGGAAGCGCCACGTCTCGGGGAACTCCACCGTAGGATGGAGTTCCCGGGACTGCCCCAACTCCGGGGGGGTGGCCGGCGACCCATCCGCCGAGTCGGCCTCGCAGGCCGGGAGGACCGTGAGGGTGAGGAGTGCCCCTGCGGCCAGGAGCGGGACTCGGAGGGAACGCGGCTGTCGGGTCGTCATGTGGAACCTCACTCGGGGTGGCCCGGCCCCCTCAGCAGGGTGCGGGCCGCCG
>SKZC01000388.1 GCA_007127575.1 Gemmatimonadota bacterium | reverse complement strand
GGGGGGACGTGGAAGGGGGGCGGGCCGGGGAACCGGCGTGTGTGGAGTTGGCGGAGGGGCTGGAGGCCCGGGGGCTTGAGGTGGAGCGGTTCAAGACCGGTACGCCTCCTCGAGTGGATGGGCGCACCGTGGACTTCTGCCGAGTGGAGGTGCAGCCCGGCGAGGAGGAGGACTTCCGGTTTGCCGCCTACGCCCGGGAGGAACGTCCGGAGCAGCGGGACTGCTGGATTACCTGGGCGGGGCAGGGGCTCAAGGAGGTGGTGCAGACGAACCTGAAGCGGAGCGCGCTCTACGGAGGAGCCATCGGGGGTCAGGGGCCGCGCTACTGCCCCTCCATCGAGGACAAGGTGGTGCGATTCCCGGACGCCCCTCGTCACCAGGTCTTTCTGGAGCCGGAGGGCCTGGAGACCACCGAGCTCTACGTGAACGGTCTTTCCACCTCCCTTCCCGCAGAGGTGCAGCTCGAGTTTCTCCGGACCATCCCCGGTCTGGAGCAGGTGCGCATGACCAAGGTGGGCTACGCCATCGAGTACGACTACTTCCCTCCCCACCAGCTCTCCCACACGCTGGCCGTCCGGCACATGCCGGGGCTTTACTTCGGAGGCCAAATCAATGGAACCACCGGGTACGAGGAGGCGGCGGGGCAGGGTCTCGTGGCCGGGGCGAATGCGGCGCTGGAGGCGCTAGGGCGGGAGCCTTTCGTCCTGGAACGGGACGAGGGCTATATCGGGGTGCTCATCGACGATCTGGTGACGAAGGGAGTGGACGAGCCCTACCGGCTGTTCACCTCCCGGGCTGAATTCCGCCTCCTCCTTCGGCAGGACAACGCCGCGGCACGATTGGGCCCGCGGGGCCGGGAGGTGGGCCTCCTGACCGGGCAGCAGGAGCGGGCGTTGGTGGAACTGTTGGAGGCGCAGCGGCGCGCCGTCCGTTGGTTCCAGGAGCGGAGCGTGAGCCCGAAGGAAGTGGAGGCCTTTCTGGAGGAGGTGGGCAGCAGCCCCCTTTCACAGGCCGTCCCCGCAGTGGAGGTTCTCCGGCGGCCGGAAGTGTCGGCGGCGGGGTTGGCCCAGGCGGTGGGGGCGCACCAGGAGGAGGAGCTCAGCCCAGACGCCCTGGCGGCGGTGGAGATCGAGCTGAAGTACGAGGGCTACGTCCGCCGGGAACGGGAACGGGCGGAGAAGCTGCGTCAGCAAGCTTCCTTCCGACTCCGTGAAGAGACGCCGTACCTGGAGATGTCCAGCCTTTCCCGGGAGGCCAGGGAGAAGTTGGACCGGGTGAGGCCCGGGAATCTGGCACAGGCCGGGCGGATCCCGGGCGTGTCGCCGGCGGACCTGCAGAACCTCATCCTGGAGGTTCGTCGGAGATCGGGGGCACGGAGGGAAGTGGCCTCCCCGTAGCTTCGGGGTCTATTCGGGGCCCCGGGCGCCCAGTTGTTTCACGTGGAACACCTGAGGTGGGGTAGGGGCGACCTGGCGAAGGGCTGGGTCCCGGGGGCCACGGGGTGTTCCACGTGGAACACCTGTCTCCGCCTGGGGGGTTCGTTCGGCGATGGTCCGGCTCATCCTTTCCTTCGCTTTCCCGTCTTCCCCTCCCCGGATATATTCGTCCGCGCATCGTGGCCCGGTCCTGGATCGGGGATCCGGCGGGCCCTCGGCGTGGCGGGAATTGAGTCTTCTCGGGAGACTCCCGGCCGCCCACCTGTGACTCCCATTCAACGGACGATATGGCCCGGATAATCGCAATCGCGAACCAGAAGGGGGGGGTCGGAAAGACGACCACCGCCATCAACCTGGGTGCCTCCCTTGCCGTAGCGGAGGCGCGGGTCCTGGTGGTGGACATGGATCCCCAGGGCAATGCAACCAGCGGGGTAGGGGTGGAGGACCGGGAGGAGCGGGCCACCATCTACGACGTATTGGTGGAGGGGGTGCCCCTGGAAGAGGCCACCGTGAAGGGGCTCCACTTCCCCCACCTGGACTTCGTACCGTCCAGTCAGGATCTGGTGGGAGCGGAGATCGAGCTCGTGGGGGCCGAGTCTCGGGAGGGGGTGCTCCGGAGGCATCTGGCTCCCGCCCGAGATCGTTACGACTACGTGCTGGTGGACTGCCCTCCCTCGTTGGGCCTCCTTACCCTGAACACCCTGGTGGCCGCCGACTCGGTCCTCATTCCCATCCAGTGTGAGTTCTACGCCCTGGAGGGGCTGAGCCAGCTCCTGAATACCATCCGCCTGGTGCAACGAGAGCTCAACCCGGGTTTGGAGATAGAAGGGGTCCTCCTCACGATGTACGACCGGCGATTGAACCTCTCCCGGCAAGTGGCTGACGAGGCCCGGGAGTACTTCGGAGGGCGGGTCTTCCAGGCCATGATCCCTCGGAACGTGCGCCTGGCCGAAGCGCCGAGCTTCGGCCAGCCCATCGTTCACTACGACGTCCTTTCCGCTGGGGCCCAGAGCTACCTGGCCCTGGCCCGGGAGCTGGCCGCACAGGGAGGAACAGGGGGCGCCGAAGGGTCGGGTGGGCCCGCACCGGGCGAGAAGGCCGAAGCCGCGGCGAAAGCCGCCAGTGACGGAGGGGGGCGGTGAGTAAACCGAGGAAGCAGCGGTTGGGTCGTGGACTGGGGGCGCTTCTGGGGGACGGGGCGCTGGCGCCGGATCCAGCGTCCACCGGAGAAGGAGGGCCCGTTCGTACCCTCTCGCTTGACGCTCTGGTCCCGAACCCGTTCCAGCCCCGGCAGGAGTTCAAGGAGGAGGAGTTGGGGGAGCTGGTGGATTCCATCCGGGAGAATGGACTTCTTCAGCCTCTGGTGGTCCGCCCCGATCCGGATGCCAAGGATCGCTTCCAGCTCGTGGCAGGCGAGCGGCGCTTTCGGGCCGTCCGGCGCCTGGGGTGGCAGGAAGTGTCGGCAGTGGTCCGGGAAGTGGACGACCGGACCCTGGTGGTCCTGGCCCTGGTTGAGAACATTCAGCGGGAGGCGCTGAGCCCCCTGGAGGAGGCGGAGGGATACCGAGCCCTGGTGGAGGAGTTCGAGCTCACCCAGGGCCAGGTGGCGGAGGCGGTGGGGAAGAACCGCTCCACCGTGGCCAACATGCTTCGACTCCTCCGCCTTCCCCCGTCGGTTCGGAGGCTCCTGGAGACCGGAGAGCTCCAGATGGGCCACGCCCGGGCGCTCCTGGCGGTGGAGGATCCCGTTCGGGTGGCGGACCTGGCCCGGGCCGCGGCGGAAAAGGGCTGGTCCGTGCGGGAGGTGGAAGAGCGGGTGAGAAAACGGGGAGGGTCCGGCCAGGGCGGCTCGAGGAAGGCCACCTCCCCCTCGCCTGATGATCCCGTCCTTCAAGCTCTGGAGGACGAACTGGAGGAAGCGCTGGGGACCCGGGTCCGTCTCAAGGGGGGTGCCCAGGGGAAGGGAACCATTCAGATCCCCTTTCACTCCGTGGATGACTTCCATCGGATCTTCGCCCTCATCACCGGAAGGGAGCCTTCCGAAGTGGCCGGGTGAGGCCGGACGTCGGGGTGAGCCCTCCATGAAGGAAGTGGGTCCGTGAAGCGACGAAGGAGCGGTTCGTGACGAAGCCCTCGGGTCTCACCATTCTCCTGGTTTCCGACGGGGACGCCGAGTCCCGGAGCATTCGCCTTTCGCCGCGAAGACTTCGGCTTCTGTTCGGTATCGGTGCGTTCCTGGTCCTGTTCCTCCTGGGGCTGGTGGGGAGCTGGTGGTACCTGGCCGCCCGAGCCCACCGTGTGAGCCAACTGGAGGCTCAGGTGGAGGTCCTTCTGGAGGACCAGGTGCGCGTGGCGGAGCTGGCTCATCGGTTTGCGGAGGTGGAGGAGGGCTACGAACGGATTCGCGCCATGTTCGGCGCCGATTCCCTGGTGACCCCGGGGGGGGTGTGGCTTCCCCCGGCGTCGGGCCCCTCCTCCAACCCGGAGCCGCCCGACGGCGACGATCACGAACCCACGAGTTGGCCTCTCACGGAGCGGGGGTTCGTGACGCAGCCCCTCCTGGAGGGCGGAGGTGCCGACCACCCGGGGCTGGACATCGCCATCCCCACCGGCTCCTATATCCGGGCGTCGGGAGGCGGGCGGGTCACGGAGGTAGGCGAAGACCCGGTCTACGGCTACTATGTTCGCCTGGAGCACGATGGGGGCTATGAGACTCTCTACGCTCACGCGTCTCTCCTTCTGGTAGAGGAAGGGGACACCGTGGTGCGAAATGAGGTCATCGCCCTCAGCGGTTCCACCGGCCGATCCACCGCGCCTCACCTTCACTTCGAGATCTGGAGGGATGGGGTGGCGCTGGATCCGCTGGAGATGGTGACGCCCCCCTGACGCGGCGCCACGACGCTACCATGCGCGGATGGCACCGCTGGATGCCCTGGGGAGGGCCGACACGGGAATCAGACCGAGGGAGCGCGATGCGACGGGATCGGGGCGGAAGTGGGCAGACGGATCCGGTGATCTCCATCATCGCACCCGGGACCCGGGTGCAGGGGGATGTGGAGGCGGAAGGTACGGTCCGGATCGAGGGCGAGGTCCTGGGGGACGTGAGGGCGGGGAAAGCGGTGGTGGTGGGGAAGGAGGGAGTCGTGGAGGGAGACGTGGCCACCCAGGACGCGGTCCTTTCGGGGACCGTCCGGGGGATGGTGGTGGCCGCCTCCCGCCTTGAGCTCCAGTCCACCTGTCGGGTGGAGGGTGAGGTGCGAGCGTTGCGGATGCAATTGGAGGAGGGAGCCATCCTGAACGGCCAGGTCACCATGGGCGAGGACGCGCCGGTCTCCATCTCTTCGGAGCCGGAAGCCTCGGCGGAGGAGGGGGTCCAGGAGGCGCCGAGGGAGAGCCGGGACGACGGCTCGGAGGGGGCTCCGCGAGAGGAGGAGGCCGTCCCCGGCTGAACCCACCGCGCCCCGAGGGACCGGACTTTCCACAACGGTGGAAAAGATGTGTGGATCGTGTAAAGGTCAATCGTGTAACCACTTTCGCAGCTTTCATCTCGTTGGGACGTCCCCGGTGGCCCCGTACTTTTCCACATAGGGGTCGGTGCCGGGAGGGGGGAGAGACCAGGGGCAGCCGCCCCTCCAGACCTACCTGCGGGTTGGCACGGCTCCCCCCATGGAGGTTAGAAGGATGAAACTAGATCAGGCCGTCCAGTTCCTGGATTCTCTTTTGGGCATCCCGGAATTTCCCGACTACCGCCGGGCCATGAACGGCCTTCAGGTAGAGGGTCCGAAGGAGGTGTTTCGGGTGGCTGCCGCCGTGGACGCAGGGGAGGCCACCATCCGGGACGCTCGGGAGCGGGAGTGCCAGCTCCTGCTGGTCCACCACGGCCTCTTCTGGGGCGGAATGGAGCCCCTTACCGGTCCCGCCTTCCGGAAGGTGGCGGAGTTGGTGACGGGCGGTGTGGCTCTCTACGCCGCCCATCTTCCCCTGGACGCCCATCCCACCGTGGGGAACTGCGCCCTTCTGACCCGGGCCCTCTCCCTGGAGCCGGAAGGACGGTTCGGGGAATACGAGGGCGA
The DNA here is from genome assembly GCA_007127575.1 of Gemmatimonadota bacterium. Classification (GTDB taxonomy): domain Bacteria; phylum Gemmatimonadota; class Gemmatimonadetes; order Longimicrobiales; family Gaopeijiaceae; genus SKZC01. The sequence continues at coordinate 4,786 of SKZC01000388.1, read as the reverse complement.
GGGCATCGGTTGGTGGGCGTCCACCGACGCAGACCGGGACGCCTTGAAGGATAGCCTGGAAGAGGTGGTGGCCGGTCCGGTGCACGTGCTGCCGGGAGGCTCGGGACGGATCCGACGGGTGGGGATTGTCACCGGCGGAGGGGGGTCCTTCATCCCCGCCGCAGCCGAGGCCGATCTGGACGCCCTCATCACCGGCGAAGGGCCTCATCACACCTATCTGCAGGCCATGGAGCTGGGCGTGGACGTCTTCTATGCCGGCCACTACGCCACTGAGGTCTTCGGCGTGAAGGCCCTGGCCCGGGAGTTGGAAGACCGCTACGGCGTACCCTGGGAGTTTCTGGACCATCCGTCAGGCCTGTGATGTCACCGTCAGGGTCGGCCGAGAGGGCGGGGAAGTCCGCTGGACCGGAGGAGCGAATGACTGAAGACGATGAGCTGGGCCGCGAGCCCGCACTGTGGCGTCGGTGGACCGGCTGGAGCCTCCGTGCCTCCCTGGTGGTGGCGGTGGTCCTTCCCCTGGCCCTGGCCGCCGTCGGCGGCACCGTTCTGGTGATGAGGGTGGTGGAGGAGGCCGCCGTGGACCGGATGCAGGACGAGGTGGAGCTCGTGGCCCGGGCCATCCGCGGTCCCCTGAGCCGCTCCTTGGAGCTGGGCCGGGAGACGGCGGTGGTCACGACCCTGGAGTCCGCGTTCCAGATCGGGCGGGTCTACGGCGCCAGCCTGTACGATGAGGAGGGCGAGCTGGTGGTCTCCGTGGGCGCCGGGACCCGGGAAGAACCGGACCGGGTGGAGGAGCTGGCGGAGGGAGCCGACCGGTTGGGAGAGTATGCCGAGGCCGGAGGGCGGGAGGTCTACTCCTACTTCGTGCCCCTCAGTGGCGCGGCGGGGCGCAGCCTGGGGGTTCTGGAGCTCACCCGTCAGAGGAGCGACATCGATGCTCATGTGGCGGAGCTGCGGACGGGGGCACTGGGCCTTCTAGGTGGGGTGCTCCTCCTGATCACCGGGCTGGTGTTGGTGGGGCATCACCGCGCTGTGGGACGGCCCCTGAGTCGGCTCCTGGGGAGCATGGGGCGGGTGGAAGCGGGCGTGCGCGGCCACCGGGCGCGGCGCGAAGGGCCCCGGGAGATCGCTCGACTGGCCACGGGCCTCAACGCCATGCTGGACAGCATCGATGCCGCAGAGGCCGAGGTCCAAGAACGACGGAACGCCCAGACCCGCCTGGAGACGGAGCTTCGGGAGGCGGAAAAGTTGGCCGCCGTGGGCCGCCTCTCCGCTGGAGTCGCCCACGAGCTGGGCAGCCCTCTCTCGGTGGTGGACGGCAAGGCCCAGCGCCTTCTCCGGGCCGACCATCTCTCCCCTCCCCACCGGGAGGAGCTGGAAGGACTTCGCCGAGAGGTGCGCCGGATGGAGTCCATCGTCCGCCAGCTTCTCCAGTTCGGGAAGGAGGGCGGAGGGACGCCCCGACTCGTGGAGGCCGGGACCCTGGCACGCTCCGCCGCGGCGGCGGCGAGGGAGGAGCTCCGTCGCCACGACGTGGAGTTGGAGCTGGAGGGGCCCGCCCCGGGCCCGGAGCTGGAAGTGGACCCGGCTCGGGTGGAGGGGGCGCTTTCCAACCTTCTCCGAAACGCCGCCCACGCCGCTCCCGGCGGATGGATCCGGCTCCGCTGGGGGCCGGCCGGGGAGGAGGAGGGAGGTTGGGCGGAGTTCACGGTGGAGGACGACGGGCCCGGCCTCTCTCCGGAGGTTCAGAGCCGGGTGTTCGAACCCTTTTTCACCACCAAGGCCACCGGAGAGGGCACCGGACTGGGTCTGGCGGTAGTGCACGGGGTGGCGGAGGAGCATGGGGGGCAGGTGACCGCGGAAAATCGAAGTGAAGGAGGGGCCCTCTTCCGCCTCGTCCTTCCCATCCGCTCCGGGGCCGACGGGGAGCGGAGCGCACCCTCCTCCTTCACCTCCTCCAGTTCCGCCGCCGTCACCACATGAGCGGAGACGTCGCCCGCGTTTTGGTGGTGGAAGACGACGAAGGCCTGGCCCAACTCGTGGTGGAGGAGCTGGAAGGGGAGGGTCACTCCGTTCGGCGAGTCTCCACCGTCGACGGGGCCCGAGCCACCGCCTCCGACTGGGACCCCGACCTCATCCTCACGGACATCCGCCTTCCGGGGGAAGAGGGCACCGCACTCATTTCCTGGACCCAGGACCGTCCCGATCCCCCTGCCGTCATCGTCTTCACGGCCTTCGGGAGCGTCCGCCAGGCGGTTGAATGCCTCAAGGAGGGAGCTCACAACTTCCTCACCAAGCCTCTGGACCTGGAGCACCTGCGGGTGAGCGTGGACCGGGCGTTGGAGACACGCCGTCTCCGGGCCGAGGTTCGACGGTTCCGGGAGGAGCTGGGTGACGACGGGTTCCATGGAATGCTGGGCCGGAGCCGCGAGTTCCAGCGCTTGGTGGAGGGGATTCGAAGGGTGGCCCGGGGCGCCGGCGCAGTCCTCATCACCGGGGAGAGCGGGGTGGGAAAGGAGTTGGTGGCCCGGGCCCTGCACCGGGAGAGTCCCCGAAGCTCAGGGCCTTTTCTCGCAGTGAATTGCGCCGGGATCCCCGCCGACCTCCTGGAGAGCGAGTTCTTCGGACACGCGGAAGGGGCCTTCACCGGCGCCACCTCCTCCCGGAAGGGTCTCTTTCTGGAAGCCGACGGAGGCTCCCTTCTCCTGGACGAGATCGGAGAGATGCCCATGGAGCTGCAAGCCAAGCTCCTCCGGGTCCTGGAGGACGGGCGGGTACGCCCTGTGGGCGGCGACCATTCCGTGCCGGTGGATGTCCGCATCCTGGCGTCCACGAACCGGGACCTGGCGGAGGCCATGGAGACCGGTCACTTCCGCGAGGACCTCTACTTCCGCCTCCAGACCTTTCAGCTCAGCGTCCCCCCCCTCAGGGAGCGGGAAGGCGATCTACCCGTCCTGGTGGGTCACTTCGCCCGGCGGGCGGCGCGGCGACTGGAGCGAGAGCCCCCTCGCCTCCAGCCCGAGGTGCTGGAGCGCCTCCAGGACTACCCCTTTCCCGGGAACGTGCGGGAGCTGGAAAACGTGTTGGAGCGAGCCGTGACCTTCTGCCAGGACGGGAAGCTCACCCTGGAGCATCTACCGGAGCAGGTGCGCCGTCGGGCCGCCCCCGGAGGAGACGCCGCCGAGCCCAGCCAGGAGATGGGGTCTCCCGAGCTGGCTCAGGCCCTCCGCCCCGGCGCCGAAATCCTACCCCTCCGGGAAGTGGAGCGCCTCTACCTCCAGTGGGTCCTGGAGCGGGTGGGAGGCAACAAGCGGCGAGCTGCCGCGCTCCTGGGGATCGGCCGCCGGACCCTGTACCGGCGCTTGGCCGAGGGCGACGAGGAGGAGGAAGAGGGGACTGCCTGATCCGCCCCGTCCCTCGGGGTGGCCGGGGCCGGGGCCCCAACCTTTTCCGGCGTGAGCGCGTCGAGCTCATCCACCTGCCCCGGATCGCCGCCGTGCGGCTTGAAGAACAGGCCCAGACGAGGTCCGATCCCCCCATCGAGGGATGGTTCCCCCAAAGGTAGTACCCCTATTGATCGATAGTGCGTGGAGACAGTGGGTTCCATCTTTAAGATGCTGACACCCTCGGGTCAGACGATCTGAATCGCACCTTCGGGACGGGACAATACAATGAGCCTTACCGCCATCCTTGCCATCATCGTCCTGATTCTCCTGCTCGGTGGCGGTTGGGGCTTCTCTCGTCGGGGTCCATAGGCCGACCTCCCCCCAGAGGTAAGTGCGGTCGGCACCCGCTCTCCCGCAACGGGAGGTATCGGGTGAGCCCGAACATGTCCGTCAGCTCTTGAACCTGACTCGACCGGCGCTGACCGGCATACCTACCATTCGTCACGATGGGGCACCCATGCGACAGCCCGTCCTCCACCTCAGGCACCGATCCGAGGGGGCGTGAACGGCCGTGCCGTACGCCAGGCCGGCCGGTTGGCCTGGGCCCTCATCGGTATTCTGGCACTCGCCGTAGTGGCCGGCTACGTATTCCAGAAGCTGCCCCTGCTCGTCATACCTCTGATCCTAGCCCTCTTTCCGGCGACTCTTCTAGTGCCGGTGGCCCGGATGCTGGAGGAGTGGCGCCTACCCCGTACCGTCGCGGCGTTGATGACCTTGGTCGGCTCGCTTCTGGTCTTCTCGCTCTTTGCGTCGGGCGCCGTCACGCTGGTGGTCGCCGATATACCCGACCTGGTCGAATCCGCGGGAGAAGGGGTAGAAACGGTTGAGGAGCTCGTCCAACGCGCGTTTCCGGAGTTCCAGATACCCGGTATCGACGGCGTATTCGACTTGCTCCGTGACCGGCTCGAACAGGGCTCGGAGGAAGACGGTAACAGGGGCGGCGGTTTGGCCTCTGGGGTCATGAGCGTGACAAAGGGGGCCGTCGAGGTCATGGTTGGAAGCCTCCTTTTGGTGGTGATTCTGTTCTTTTACCTGCGGAGCGGCCGCGAGCTCGCTGCGAGAACCGTGGACTTTCTGGCTCCGAGTGCCCGGGACCGCGTGCTTCCGTTGGCCGAAGACGCATGGCATACCCTCGGCGGTTACTTCCGAGGCCAGCTCTTGATCGCGCTGTTCGACGCCGTCCTCATCGGCATCGGCCTCCTGGTCCTGGGGGTCCCCATGGTCATCCCCCTTGCGGCCCTCACCTTCATCGGAGGTCTGTTCCCGATCGTGGGGGCGGTCGTGGCCGGGGCGTTGGCTGTGCTGGTGGCGTTCGCCCACGGAGGACTCGCCCTGGGGCT
>SKZC01000346.1 GCA_007127575.1 Gemmatimonadota bacterium | reverse complement strand
CATCGTGCTGGTGGCGTCGGCGCTGGTGGTGCTCTCCCTGTTCTTGGCTCCGCGCCGGGGACTCGCCTCCGGCTGGCTTCGGGCCCGGAGGAGCCGGCGTCGGTTCCGGGATGGGCCGGAGCCCCCGCCGGTTCCCGGGTGGAAGGAGGAGTGCCTGTGAGCTCCATGGATGTGGAGATCCAGCTTCTCGCGGTGGTGGTGGCCGTGGCCTGTGCGCTCCCGGGGGTCTTCCTGGTTCTTCGCCGGATGGCCCTCATGAGCGATGCCATCAGCCACTCGATCCTCCTGGGGATCGTGCTTGCGTTCTTCGTCGTGCACGACTTGACCCACCCCCTCCTGGTCCTGGCCGCAGCCGCTACCGGGGTTCTCACGGTGGCGCTGGTGGAGGCGCTCTATCGCACAGGCAGGGTCAAGGAGGATGCCGCCATCGCTCTCGTCTTCCCGGCGCTCTTTTCCGTGGCGGTCATCCTCATCGCGCGACACGCCGGCGGGGTCCACCTGGACGTGGACGCGGTGATCCTTGGGGAAATCGCCTTCGCTCCCTTTCGCCGCCTGGAGCTCTGGGGAATGGATCTGGGTCCCCGGGGCCTCCACCTCATGTCGGCCATCCTCCTCCTCAACGTGGGCTTCCTCACCCTGTTCTACAAAGAGCTGAAGGTCTCCACGTTCGATCCGGCCCTGGCCGCCGCCCTGGGCTTCTCTCCTGCCCTCATCCACTACCTGTTCATGTCGGTGGTCTCCGTCACCGCGGTAGGGGCCTTCGATGCGGTTGGGTCCATTCTCGTGGTGGCCCTGATGATTGCCCCTCCCGCCGCGGCGTACCTCTGCACGGATCGCCTCCCCCTGGTCCTGCTCCTGGCCGCCGTCTTCGGGGCGGCCTCCGCCGTGGGAGGATTCTGGGCGGCGCAGTTCCTGGATGCCTCCATCGCCGGGGCCATGGCCTCGGCGTCAGGGGTCGTGTTCCTCCTCTCGTTTCTCTTCGCTCCAGACCGGGGGCTGGTGGCGCAGGCCCGTCGCCGCTCGCGGCAGAAGGTGGAGTTCGCCCTTCAGATGCTCATCATCCACCTCTTGAACCACGAAGGGAGCCGCCGGGAGCGTGAGGAGAGCCGAGTGGAGCATCTCCAGGCTCATCTCCGGTGGAAGCGGGAATTCGCACGGCGCGTGGTCCGCCGGGCCCGACGCCGGGGCTGGGTGGAGGCGCCGGACCGGGGTCGCCTCCGCCTCACTTCCCAGGGCCGGGAAATGGCCCGGACGGTCATGCTCCGCTGAGGCGGCGCCGAGGGAACCCACCTTCACGATGCGGTGTTCCGCTTCCCAACCGGTCCGTAGCGTTCGCCCGGGAGCCTCATTACCTTCTTTCGGCCATGACCGAACCCTCATCCCCACCGATCCGCGTCCTCCTGGTCGAAGAGGAGCCGGAGGACCTGGAGGGCCTTCGACGAACTTTTGCCCAGGAGGGGGATGGACGCTTCCGCCTGGAGTGGGTGGGACAGCTCTCCGAGGCGCTGCAGCGGATCTCCCTGGGAGGAGTGGACGTGGTCCTGCTGGACCTTCACCTTCCGGACAGCCAGGGCGTGGTCACCTTCGAGCGAGCCAACGCCTTCGCGCCGGACCTCCCCTTCGTCATCCTCACCAGCGAGGACGATGAGACGGAGGCTATGAGCACGGTGCAGGGGGGAGCCCAGGACTATCTGGTGAAGGGCCAGGTGGATCCCCGTCTCCTCACCCGGTCGCTTCGCTACGCTTTGGAGCGGCACCGGCTCATGTCGGACCTGAGGAACCTCTCCCTCATCGACGACCTCACGGGTCTCTACAACCGTCGCGGGTTCATGGACCTGGGAGAGCACCACCTGAGCCTGGCCCGGCGGAGTGGACGCAGCTTGACGCTGGTGTACACGGATCTCGACGACTTCAAGACGATCAACGACACCTGGGGCCACCACGTGGGGGATCGGGGGCTGGTGAAGGTGGCGGAGCTTCTCCGTGCCACCTTTCGGCGCTCCGACCTGGTGGGGCGATTGGGTGGGGACGAGTTCGCCGTTCTGGCCGTGGAGGCTTCCGGGGAGGATGCGGATCTGCTGGTGCGTCGACTGAAGGCCCGTCTCGATGAGCTCAATACCACGGGGACCGATCCGTTCGAGTTGTCGCTCAGCGTCGGGTTGGCCCGGTACGAAGACGGAGTCCGAATGCGATTGGACGACCTTTTGGCCCGGGCGGACCAGGCCATGTACGAGGAGAAGCACCGGAAGAGTGGGGAGGAGCAGTGACGAAGTCCACCTCCGTCCACTGGCTTCTTCGGATCGCCGAGCGCGCCGGGTTGGACGCCGACGCGCCTGCAGAGATCCCTCCCACCACCCCGGTGCGCGAGGCGTGGACCGACGTGACCCGGAGCCTGGGAATTCCGGACAAGAGGCTGGCGGAGTTGGTGGCGGACTACTTCCGTCTCCACGTGGCGGATCTCAGCGCGGCGGAGGAGAGCGCCAGCGTCCTCGTTCCCGAGGCCATGGCCCGCAAGCACCACATCTTTCCGGTGATGGAGAGCGACCGCCACCTGGTGGTGGCCACCTGCGACCCCACGGACCTGGACGCGGAGCGGTCCATTGGTTTCACCACCGGCAAGACGGTGGTTTTCCAGGTGGCCTCTCCGTCGGTCATCCAGGAGGCCATCGATGGTCGCTTTTCTCCTGGCCGGGCTGTGGAGAGCATCCTGGGCAGCCTGGACGGGGACACCGACGAGACGGTGAAGCTGGTGGAGGAGATGGGCCCCGAATCCATCTCCGTGGAAGATGCCGAGACCGGGCCCGTCATCAAGCTCACGAACCTCATCATCCGGGATGGGATCGAAGCGGGAGCCAGCGACATCCATGTGGAGCCGGGGAGGGCCAAGGGCGTCGTACGCCTTCGGGTGGATGGCGTCCTCCGGTCCCACATGGAGCTGCCCATGCCCGCCCTGAACCGGGTCATCTCCCGGATCAAGATCCTCTCCAAGCTGGACATCGCGGACCGTCTTCGCCCTCAGGACGGGAAGGCCCGGGTTCGGGTGGGGAATCTGGCCTATGACCTGCGCGTCTCCACCATCCCCGCTGGTGGGGGTGAGAAGTGTGTCATCCGGATCCTGGACTCCAACGCCGCCTTCACCCTGGATGACTTGGGTCTTCCGGAAGTGGAGTTGGAGCGCTTCCGACACCTACTCACGTACCGGGACGGTATCGTGCTGGTCACCGGGCCCACTGGATCGGGGAAGACCACCACCCTCTACGGGGCTCTTCGGGAGTTGGCCACCGGGAAGGTGAACATCATGACGGTGGAAGACCCGGTGGAGTATGAGCTCCCCTCGGTCACCCAGACCCAGGTGGAGACGAAACAGGGAATGACCTTCGCCGGTGCTCTTCGGGCCATCCTCCGGCAGGACCCCGACGTCATCCTGGTAGGGGAGATCCGGGACCGGGAGACGGCTGAGACGGCGGCTCAAGCGGCCCTCACCGGGCACCTGGTCCTGGCCACCGTGCACGCCAACGATGCCGTGAGCGCCGTGGCCCGCTTGGCGGACATGGGACTCCAGCACTCCACCATCGCCAACAGTCTCCGGGGGGCGCTGGCCCAGCGCCTGCTCCGAAAGGTCTGTCCGGCATGTGCGGAGCCGGTTCGAGGGGTTCTGACCCCGGAGGAACAGCGTCTGGCGGAGCGCTTCGAAACGGAGCCGGTGGTCCGGGCGGTAGGTTGCCCCGAGTGTGGCTTCAGCGGATATCGAGGCCGACTCCCGGTCCAGGAGGTGATGATCGCAGGGCCCAGGCTGGAACAGGCCGTGGAGCTGCGGAAGGGGCATCAGACTCTCCAGCGCCTGGCCATCCAAGGGGGAATGCGGCTCATGCAGGACGTGGCCCTGGAGTGGGTGACCCAGGGAAAGGCCACCTTGGTGGAGGTGGAGCGGGTCCTGGGCCAGATGCTGGACGAGGAGGAGGAGGAGCAGAAGGTGGGCCCGCCCAGAATCCTCCTGGTGGACGACGACGAGGACGCCCGCCTCATGATGCGAAGCCTTTTGGAGCGGGAGGGGTACGAGCTCGAAGAGGCGGAGGACGGCGACCAGGCCGTGGACATCCTGAAGGAGGATCCCGATTTCTCCCTCATGGTCCTGGATCTGGGGATGCCCCGCATGGACGGTCGGGAGGTCCTCCAATGGGTTCGTGGCTCGGTGGATACTGCGGCCCTTCCCGTTCTCGTTCGAACGGGGGTGGAGGAAGCGGAGGCCGAGGCCGAGCTTCTGGAGGCCGGCGCCGACGACTACCTGACGAAGTCGGTGAACGCGAACCGGTTTCTGGCCCGGGTCCGAGCCATTCTCCGTCGCGCAGCCCTTTGAAGCGCGCCCCGCCTCCCTCTTCCGTGGAGGAGGCGGAGCTCGAATTGACACTCCATCGGAGCCCCTCCAAGTTAAGGGGCTACCGACAGGGGGTCCCGCCGAGGGGGCACCCCTGCTTCCCGGAACGCCCGGACGCCAGAGCGTAGGCCTATGTTCAAGTCTCTCAAAGTTCGGCTCATCGTCATTTTGGGAGCCCTGGTCCTTTCCCTGGGCTACCTGTACCAGAACTACCAGGAAACCGGCTCCATCGTCCGGTTGGGGCTCGACCTCCAGGGGGGGATGCACCTGGTCCTGGAGGTGGACGACCCGGAAGGCACCTGGACCATGGAGCAGCGCTCCGACGCCATCGACCGGGCGGAGCGGATCATCCGCAACCGGGTGGACGAGCTGGGAGTGGAGGAGCCCATCATCCAGAAGGTGGGTCAGGATCGGCTCATCGTGGAGCTGGCCGGGATCACCGACGAGCAGCGGGCCCGGGACATCATCGGCCAGACCGCCATGCTCGAATGGAAGCTCGTCCGGTCCGCCGGTGACTTGGAGGTGGTTCTTCCTCGGATCGACCGGGCCATCGTAGCCGCGCTGGGCCCCGACTCCATCCGGGCGCTGGGCCGAGAGATGGAAGTCCCTGAGGATCGTGTGGAGGACGTTTTGTTCGGGGGGGAGGCGGCTCCGGAGGAAGAGCCGGATCCGGAGATCCTGGAGCAGTTGCAGGACGTGCCGGAGGAGGAGCTGGAGGAGGTCCTCCCGGAGCTCGACGAAGAGGACGAGCTGCTCCGGCCGTTCTCGGCCCTGCTCCTGGGCGCGGAACAGGACGGCGTGTTCCTGGTGGCCAGTGAGGACTTCCCCTTGGCGCAGCAGTTCCTGGAGCTTTCGGAAGTACAGACGGTCCTTCCGAGGGAGATCAGCCTCCAATGGGGTTGGCAGCCGGTGGGCGTGGGGGCCCGGACCTACCGGGAGCTCTTCGTGCTCCAGCGGGAGGCCTTCCTCACCGGGGAGATGCTGGAGGGAGCCAACTCGGCCCGGGAGCCCCAGTTCAACCAGCCCATCGTGCAGTTCCAGCTCTCCCGGGCTGGAGGTCGGCGCTTCTCGGACCTCACCGGCCGGCACATCGGAGACCGCATCGCCATCCTCCTGGACGATGAAGTGGTGAGCGCTCCGGTGGTTCGGAGCCGTATCGGGGCGCGGGGCCAGATCGAGCTGGGCCAGGCGGACATGGCGGAGGCCCGGGATCTGGCGCTGGTCCTCAGAGCCGGTGCGCTGCCCGCTCCGTTGCGGATCATGGAGGAGCGAACCGTGGGGCCGTCTCTCGGGCAGGACTCCATCGAGCAGGGGCAGATCGCCGGGATCATCGGGCTCTTCATGGTGGTTCTCATCATGATCGCCTACTACCGGATGACCGGAGCCCTGGCCGTCATGGCCCTCATGGTCTACACCGCGCTGGTCCTGGGTGGTCTGGCGGCCTTGAACGCCACCCTCACTCTTCCCGGCATCGCCGGGCTCATCCTGTCCATCGGGATGGCGGTGGACGCCAACGTCCTCATCTTCGAACGAATACGAGAGGAATTGGATGTGGGGAGAGCCGTCCGAACGGCGGTGGACGAGGGGTTCGGACACGCCCTGTCGGCCATCGTGGACGCGAACCTCACGACCCTCATCACCGCCCTCATCCTATTCCAGTTCGGAACGGGGCCGGTGCGCGGGTTCGCGGTGACCCTCTCCATCGGGATCATCGCCTCGTTCTTCACCGCCCTCTACGTGACCCGAACCTTCTACCTGATCTATCTCTCGGGTAAGAAGGCCACGGACACCATCAGCATCTGAGCCCGGACCAAGGGAGCGACATCGACCCATGTGGTGGATCTTCAAGGACGCGAAGTACCAGTTCCTCCAGACCCGGCAGAAGGCGTACTGGGTTTCGGGGGGCGTGGTGGGTCTTGGGCTCATCGCCATGATCGTCAACGTCTTCGCGCTGGGGAGTTGGCTGAACTATGGGGTGGACTTCACCGGGGGGACCCTGGTCCAGGTGGAGTTGGAGGAGGGAACCACCGAGGCCGACATCCGGGAGGCGCTGGGAGGGGCGGAGGCTCCCCGTATCACCCGCTTCGGTGGAGACTACGAGTTCACCATCCGGGTCCCCATCCAGGAGGGGGTCGAGTCGGAGATGGTGGGCCAGCAGGTGCGGGCTCAACTCGAGGAAAGCCGCGCGGTGGGTGACTTCATCGTGGTCCGGACGGAGTTCGTGGGCCCCACCATCGGGGCGGAGCTCCAGCAGAGGGCCGGCCTGGCCATCCTCTTCTCCTTCCTGCTGACGCTTATCTATCTGGCTTTCCGTTTCGAGTTTCGGTTCGGGTTGGCGGCCGTCATCGCCACGCTCCACGACATTCTGATTACGCTGGGGTTCCTCGCCCTCTTCCGGGTGGAGATCTCCCTTCCCACCGTGGCAGCGGTCCTCACCATCATTGGGTACTCGCTCAATGACACCATCGTCGTCTTCGACCGCATCCGAGAGAACCTGAACAAGAAGGGAGGGCGTCGAGAAGACCCGGTGACGCTCATCAACCGCTCCATCAACGAGGTGCTGCCTCGGACGGTGATCACCTCCGGTACGACCCTGGCCGTGCTATTCGCCCTCCTGATCCTCGGAGGCGCGGTGATACGGGACTTCACCATCGTCCTCATCCTGGGAGTCGTCATCGGAACGTATTCCTCCATCTGGGTGGCGTCGCCGGCGCTTCTCGAGATCCAAAAGCGTTGGGAGAAGAAGCCCGGAAAGGAGCGTCGGAAGCGGGATCGGTCCAAGACCACGGCGGTGCCCGTGGGTACCCCGTCGGGCCGCTAGACAAGGGGCGCCGGATCGAGGTCGAGGGGGTGACCCTCGACCCAAGAGCAAGTGGGAACGGGTCTCGGGGGCTCCCGATGGCCCGTTCTTTCATTGGGAAATCTTCATGTTGGTAGACACACACTGTCACCTGACCCACGAACGGTTCCACGGGGACCGCTCCGCCGTCCTCGTGCGGGCCTCGGAAGCGGGAGTGGCGGCGGTGGTCACCGTCGCTTCCTCCGCCAAGGATGCTGGGTCCGCCCTCACCCTGGCCCGGGAGAAGCCCGGAGTGTGGGGCACCGCAGGAATACATCCCCACGAGTCCGGAGGGGCGCAGTCGGGGGACATGGAGCGAATTGCCGAGCTCCTGGCTGAAGATGAGATCGTGGCGGTGGGAGAGACGGGACTGGACTTTCACTACGACTTCTCCCCGCGTCCCCTCCAGAGGGAGCTGTTCCGGCGTCATGTAGAGTTGGCCCATGAAACCAGGCTCCCCCTGGTGGTCCATTCCCGCTCCGCGGACGAGGACACGGCCTCGGCGATCCAGGAGGCTCCCGCCGGCGTCCGGGGGGTCCTTCACTGCTACTCGGGCGGGAAGGAGCTCCTGGAGACGGCTCTGGAGGCGGGATGGTTCATCTCCTTCACCGGCCTGGTCACCTTTCGGAACTTCTCCGGAGTCGATCTTCTCCGAGCGGTCCCTCGGGATCGGCTCATGGTGGAGACCGATGCGCCCTACCTGGCGCCTGTACCCTACCGGGGGAAGCGCAACGAGCCGGCTCACGTGACCCACGTATGCCAGGCGGTGGCCCGACATCGGGGAGAGAAGCTGGACGTGGTGGCGGAGTACACCACCCGCAATGCCGCTCGGTTCTTCGGTCTGCCCATCGAGGCGCAGACATCGGCAGGGGAATGAGTCGGACGATCCACGTACTTCCGGATGCGGTGGCGAACCAGATCGCTGCCGGGGAGGTGGTGGAGCGACCGGCCTCCGTGGTGAAGGAGCTGGTGGAGAACGCTCTGGACGCCTCGGCCCGAAGGGTGGAGGTGGTGTTGGAGGGGGGAGGGAAGCGAGCGATCCGGGTGGCGGACGACGGCTGGGGGATGGGCCGGGAGGACGCCCTTCTCTCCCTGGATCGACATGCCACGAGCAAGATCCGCAAGGCGGAGGATCTCCGGGGCGTGGCGACCTTCGGGTTTCGTGGTGAGGCGCTTCCCTCCATCGCCTCGGTTTCCCGCATGAAGCTGGAGACGCGGGCACGGGGAGAGGAGGTGGGGACCGGGATCCGGGTGGAAGGGGGACGGATCGCCGACGTGGGAGATGTGGCCCGGACCCGGGGGACCACCGTGGAAGTCGGGAGGCTCTTCTTCAACGCTCCCGCCCGGGCGAAGTTTCTTCGGTCTCCGGCGGTGGAGACGCGGGCGGTGAGCGATGCCATGACCGGGTTGGCGCTGGCGAACCCGGGGGTGGCGTTCCTGGTCCGGTCCGACGACCGGGTCCTCCTGGATCTCCCCGAAGCTGCGGATCTACCCGAACGCGTGGCTCAGCTCTGGGGGGAAGAGGCGGCCGCCGAGCTCGTTCCGGTCCACGGGGAGGAGGGGGAACTCCGGCTCCGGGGTTTGGTGCAGCGGCCGGACCGAGCTCGCCCCGGATTTCGAAGGGCCCACCTATTCATGGCAGGACGTCCCTTTCGGGAGCCGGCACTCCTCCAGGCCGCGGACCGGGGATATCGGACCACGGTGCCCAGCCAGGCCCGCCCCTGGATATTCTTGGAGTTGGAAGCGGCGGCGGGGTCGGTGGACGTGAACGTGCATCCCACCAAGGCGGAAGTGCGCTTTGGGAACCGGGCCTCCGTGGAGAGCCTGGTGGAATCTGCCGTTCGCCGGGCCCTGGAGGGGGAAGAGAGCGCGGCCACCTTCGACAGGGAGCTCCCTCGCCCTCGGCTACGCGTCCGGGAGGGAGGGGACGGCCAGAATGGGGGGGTGTCCGGAGGGGAGTCCGAATCCCAGATGGCCCTCTTCCTGGCGGGAGACGAGGCGACCGAGGGGGATGAAGGGAGAGCGGGGGAGGACGAGCCGCTGGTCCAGGGCACTTTGGAGGCGCCTCGCCTTTGGCAGGTCCACCGTTCGTACATCATGGCGGAGGTCCGGGACGGCCTCCTGGTCATCGATCAACACGCCGCCCACGAGCGGATCTTATTCGAGGAGATCATGGAGGCCTACGATGGGGGTGGAGGGGTGAGTCAACGTCTCCTCTTCCCCCTCACCCTTCGCCTGAGCCCTGCGGAATGCGCCCAGGTCGAGGCCCTTTCCGGGGTTCTTCAGGGTGCCGGATTCGAGGTGGAGGGATTCGGGGGGGACACCGTGATCCTCCGCGCGGTGCCGCACCCTCATCCCTATTTCGATGCGGAGCGATCGTTCAGGGAAATGATGGACGAACTCACTCACGGATCGGAATTGGTTCGGTCCGCTCGGAACCAACACGAGCGGGTGGCCATGAGCTTTGCCTGCAAGAGTGCCATCAAGGCCGGGCAGCCGCTGTCCGATGAAGAGGTCCAGGAGCTCTTCGATCGACTGTTCGCCACCGAGCTTCCGTATCACGATGTCCACGGCCGACCCACCGTCGTTCGCCTTTCGTCGGGAGAGCTGGAGCGGAAGTTCGGGCGGTGAGGCGGAGCTGGAGGTGAGGTCCCAGGCCCCCCCGCATCCCCGGTTCCTCGCCCTGGTGGGTCCCACCGCCTCGGGAAAGTCGGAGTTGTCGTTGCGGTTGGCCCAGGCCTTGGACGGGGAAATCATCTCCATGGACTCCCGGCAGGTGTACCGAGGGATGGAGATCGGCACCGACAAGGTCCCCCCGGCGGCTCGAATGGCGGTGCCTCACCATGGACTGGATCGGGTGGACCCGCACCAGGGGTACAGCGCGGCCCGCTTCGCCCGCGAGGCGCGAGGCTGGATCCAGGAGATCGAAGGCCGGGGGAGGGTGCCCCTTCTGGTGGGGGGGACGGGGCTGTACATCCGACTGTTGGTGCACGGGCTGCTCGATGTTCCGTCGCCGAGCGACGAGCTTCGGGAGAAGTACGACCGTCAGGCCGAAGAACACGGAAAGGACTTTCTGTACCGGAGGCT
>SKZC01000057.1 GCA_007127575.1 Gemmatimonadota bacterium | reverse complement strand
GTCGCCCGATGGCGCCTGCCGGTGGCCCGGCGCCCAGTGGTACCAGAGGTACCGCCTGGCCATGGACGGGGGCTCGGGTGGAGTGGACTACTTCGCCTCGGCCGAATACCAGAACGACAGGCACGCGCTCCCCCTGGACCGGCTCGAGCGGCTCGCGCTTCGGACGAACCTGGGCGCTGAGCTCGCGCCGCGTGTGGAGGCGCGACTGCAGGCGGCCTACTCGAACTTCTGGACGTCGAACACCGTGTCGGGCGACGACCTGGAGGGGATTCTCCTGAGCACGATGCGTCAGGAGCGGAACCTTCTGAGTTCGGGCGACCCCCGGGACATCGCCCGGTTCCTCGAGAACCGGAACGACCAGTGGGTCGACCGGTTCACGGCGGGGCTGACCACTACGTTCAGCCAGAGCCCTCGAACGTCCCACCGCCTGACGCTGGGCTACGACTTCTCCCGCCAGGACCTGCGCTCCCTCCGTCCGGAGGGCGTCTTCCCCCCGAACGCCTTCCTGACCACCCGAACCTGGGACCGTCATCTGCGGACGGCGGACTATGTGGGAAGCTACGAGTTCAGGCCCGGCCGGGAGCTCCTCTCGACCCTATCCCTCGGCGGTCAGCTCATCTCCGACGACCTCGGGTGGACGGTCCGCTCGGGAGTCGGGTTCGCCGGTGACGCACCGACGAGCCCGGAGGAAGCCGACAGCGTCAAGACGATCGACAGGTCCGGCGAAACGACCACCGCGGGCCTGTTCGCGCAGAACGTTTTGGGGTTCCTGGACCGCTACTTCCTGACCACGGGGGTCCGTGTCGACCGACACGCGGCGCAAGGGGAGAGCTTCGTCCGGGTCGATCCCCGGGTGGGGCTCACCTGGGCGCTCGGCGACGAGGCCTTCTGGCCCGAGTCCCTCGGTGCGCTCCGGCTGCGCGGCGCCTACGGACGCTCCAGCACGGCGCCGGACCCGTTCGTGGAGGCGGTGGAGCACCTGCGTTCCGACATGCCGAGCGAGGTCCGCTCCGAGCGTGCGCTGGAGCCCGAGTCGAGCTCGGAGTGGGAAACGGGCTTCGACGCGGCCCTGCTCGGGGAGCGCGTGACCGTCGGCTTCACCCGCTACGTCCGGACCACGAGGAACGCCCTCGTCCCCGTGGCGGAGGAGGACGAGGGCTTACCCGAGCACCGGGAGCTCCACAACGTGGGAGAGATCCGGAACCAAGGGATCGAGCTGGAGGTGGACGCCGCCCTCGTGAGCAGGCCGGCCTGGGCGCTGGAGGTTGGGCTGGGGATCACCACGAACCACTCGGAGGCGCTGGAGCTGGGCGAGGTCGGTCGGTTCCGCGCAATGAACGACCATCTCCTCGAGGGCCATCCGGTGCCCGCGAGCGTCGGCCGCCGGGTGGCGGAGCCCGAGGCGGTCCACGGACCCTGGTCCGCTGACCGCTACGTGAGCGACGAGGAGGGGAACACCCTGCTCCCCCTCGGCCCCCAGCTCCCGACGCGTTTCGTCATGCCCTCCATCTCCGCCCGCATCCCGGGAGGGATCACGGTGGCGGCCCGGGGCGAGTACCGGGGAGGCAACGTCCGGTTCGTCAATCCCGTGCCGGTCTCGAGGTCAGCCCTCTCTCCCCTCTGCCTCCCCTACTACGACGACCCCGAAGAACGGACGCTGAGAGCCGACACGCCCGACCTGTGGCGGGAGCGGTGCACGCCCGAGGCGGCCAACGACTACTGGTTCGACGCCGACTACTTCAGGCTCCGCAGCGTGGCCGTGGCCGTTCCCGTGGGGTTCGCGTTCCCCGGCCGCGTCGACGACGCCGTGCTCACGGTCAACCTGGCCAACGCCTACACGTGGCACCGGGAGGTTCCCTGGTGGGACCTGGAGATCCTCGGGAACGCGGGGGCCAACGACGGGGGCTTGGGCACCTCCGACCGGGTGCCCGCCCCCACCACGATCACCTTCTCGCTTCGGGTGTCGTTCTGAGGGGGAAAGGATGCGCAGGGCCGGGTGTGACCGAGGTCACCTCCTCCGTACCCTCGGCACTCTACCGATCCGCGCTCCTCGCGTTTCGGGCTCCGCCACTCCCGCCGCCTCCGAGTGCGTAGGATACGGAGAGGCGTGCCCTGCGGGTGCTCTCGGAGGAGCGGTAGACCTCCCAGACTGAGGAATCCCGTATCTCGCGCTCGTTCCCTTGCAGACCGAAAGGGTCGCGGAGGGACAAGTCTACCGAGAGCCGATCATCCAGGAACCGGTACCGAAACCAGAAGTTCGCTGCAGCCTGGGAGCTGGTCCGGCCCTGGAGGTCCTGGGTGGCACCGCGGTAGCGAAGTGAGGCCTGCCCGGTGAGGCCGCCGTAGATCGGCCCGTTCAGGTTGAGCAGGGCCTGCCAGCGCGTATGGGAGCCCGAGAAGCGGGGGGCGAGGGGATCGGCGTCGCGGTACGTTCGGCTTCCAGTCAGGTTCGCGGACCCGCGCCAGCCAGCGAGGCCAGGGAGCGAGTAATTGAGGGATAGCCCTGTGCTCGTCTCCGAGGAGACGTTGCCCCACGTTCGGGTCCGGACTCCTTGGTCGTCCACCTTCGTGATGCGCTCCCAGCCGTGCACGGTCTTCGACACATAGGGACTGGTCGAGAGCGTGCCGAAGTCGCCCGACCAGGAGCCGTCCAGTTTAACGTGGTGTGTGTATTG
>SKZC01000259.1 GCA_007127575.1 Gemmatimonadota bacterium | reverse complement strand
TTCCCGGATGCGTTTCTGCGGAAACGCCTTCGGCCGGTAGCGCCTCCACCCCCACCGGCCGCTCCCCGGGCCCCCGCGCCGCGTACCCCGACTCCGTCGCCTCCTGGGCGAACTTCCCGTTGAACGGACACACCTCCTGGCAAATGTCGCAGCCGTAGACCCGGTTTCCCATCAGGGGGCGAAGCTCCCTGGGGATGGGGCCTCGATGCTCGATGGTGAGGTAGGAGATGCAGAGGCGGGCATCCATCACCGGCGCGCCGTTCTCGTCCCGTCCCAGGAGGGCCCCGGTGGGGCAGGCGTCGAGGCAACGCCGGCAGGTCCCGCAGTGATCCTCCTGGAAGGGAGCGTCCGGGGACAACTCCACCTCCAGAAACAGGGCGCCCAGGAAGAAGTAGGAACCGCGTCGGGGATGGAGGAGCATGGTGTTCTTCCCGAACCACCCCAGCCCGGCCCTGCGTCCCAGCTCCCGCTCCAGGATCGGAGCGGTGTCTACGAAGGCGCGTCCCTCCAGCCCTTTTCCCATTTCTTCCTGGAAGCGGCGGTGCACCCTCCCCAACCCCTTCTTCATTACCCGGTGGTAGTCCCTCCCCCGGGCGTATCGGGCGATGACGCCCCTGGACGGATCCTCCGGCACTCCTTCAGCGTCGGGCTGATGGTACTCCTGGGCCACTACCAGGATGGCCTTCACCTCCGGGAGGGTCCGGGCGGGGTCCTCTCGCCGGGCGACGGCGTCCTCCCGGGCGAGGTACGCCATCTCCCCGTGGTATCCCCGGGCCAACCACCTCCTCAGAAACGCACCGTGCTCCGAGGGCTCGGGACGGCAGATCCCCGCCAGGTCGAACCCCTCCTCCAGAGCCAACTCCTTGAGGCGACGTTCCCTTCCGGACCCTTCCACGGTGGTGCTCCTCCTTGCCGGCGGCGATTCCCGGGGATGGAATGGCGGCGCAGAGCCTCGGTTCCCGTTAGAGGATGTACTCCCGGACCACCATGGCCACCCCCATCCCCAACCCCATCGCCACCACCATCCAGCGAAGCGTTCCGGCCTGCACTTTCTGGATCAGGTGCCCGGTGGTCCATCCTCCCACCAGCGAGCCTAACAGGAGGACGATGGCGGCCCCCCAGATCACCATCCCCTGAACGATGAAGATGACCACGGCCACACCCTTGATCACCACCGCCAAAATACTCTTGAACCCGTTGGCCCGATGAAGGTCGTCCATCCCGAGAAAGCTGAGGACCACCAGGGTGAGAATCCCGATGCCGGCGCCGAAGTAGCCTCCATAGAGTGAGATCAGGAACATCCAGAACATGGCTCCACCGAACCCGTCTCCGCCTCCTATCTGGATCCGGCGGCGCAGGAACGGATCCGCGGCCACCAGGAGGGCGGCGGTGATAACCAGAAGGGGAGCGATAGACGCGAACCAGTCCGGAGGGAGGGCCAGAAGGAGCCAGGCGCCCAGCCCTCCCCCAAGCAACGCCGGGAGCATGAGCCACCACCAGCGGGGCTCCGCTTCCCGGATCCGGGCCCGGTAACTCCACGCCGTGGCCATCCCCCCGGAGGAGAGGCCCACGGCGTTGGTGGCATTGGCCTCCACTGGCGGGAGGCCGGCCCAGACCAGGATGGGAAAGGACAGGTTCGTCCCCCCGCCGGCCACCGCATTTCCGGCACCGGCCAGAACGGCGGCCACGAAGACCACCAGCACCTGTCCGAAGTCCTCCAGTCCGAAGAGCATGGCTCCCACGGGTAAGGCCCCGGCCCCTGGGGCGCCAGAGTCCGGCGGGAGGATGCAGGGTGAGAAGGGGCTACGGAGACCGGTCCACGGACTCGCCCACGTCGTATTCCCGGTCCTTCCACACCACCTTCCGACCCCGAAGCGCGCTTCGAACCGCGATCCACGCCAGGGCGGCGGCGCCTACGGGAAAGGCCAGGCCGTAGAGGGGAGACGAATGGAAGCGTATGGACGCCTGGGACCAGATCCCCACTCCCACCCCGGTGCACACGGCGCTCCAACTCAGGAGAGGAGCTCCTCCCACACCTCCGACCAGGGCAAGGAGCAACACCGCCGGCGGCAGCACCCAGAAGGTGAGGAGGTGCAGACCCATCCCCCAGGGGGCGAGAAGGCCCAGGCCGGCGGGAAGGGTTTGTCGGCTCCCCACGGCCAGGTTCTTGGTCCACCCTTCCAGGATCTCCGGCAGGGAACGGTACATTCGCGTATGGAGATGGTCCACGGCCGAGCGAAGGGCCGGAGAGAAGCCGGCACGCGTCAGCTCCTGGGCCAACCGAAGGTCCTCCACTACCTCGCCCCGCACGGCTTCGTGTTCCCCCACCGCCGCGTAGGCCTTCCGGCTCACCAGGATGTACTGTCCGGCGGCAATGGCGGACCTCCACCGTTCCGGAGGAAGAGGGCGTCCCGCCCGGGGGTAGCGGAGAGCCAACAACGCGAACACCTGCGGCTGGATCACTCGCTCCCAGAAGCTCCCCACTTCCTGGGCCCCCGCCACGGACAGGGCTTCCGCCCCGGCCTCTCGAGCGCCCAGCACGGCGCGACGGAGGAGGGGTGGCGCGTGCCGGGTGTCTGCGTCGGTGAAGAGGATCCACTCCCCCTGCGCCTCTTTGGCGCCCTGTCGGCAGGCCCAGGGCTTCCCCAGCCAGCCGGGAGGGAGCTCGCGTCCCGCCAGCACCTTGATCTTTGCGGCGTTGGCGGGA
>SKZC01000173.1 GCA_007127575.1 Gemmatimonadota bacterium | reverse complement strand
GCGCTTCGGCCACGACGGATCCAACGTGGAGTTTCACCGGGGCTTCATGGAGGACCTGGCTGAGCTGGGTCTGGAAGACGGGTCCGTGGATCTGGTGGTGTCCAACTGCGTCTTCAACCTGTCTCCGGACAAGGAGCGGGTCTTCGGCGAGGTCCTCCGGGTCCTCCGGCCCGGAGGGGAGCTCTACTTCTCCGACGTGTTCGCGGATCGCCGGATCCCACCTCACCTTTCGGAGGATCCCGTTCTCGTGGGAGAGTGTCTGGCTGGGGCTCTCTATACCGAGGACTTCCGTCGGCTCATCCAGCGGGCCGGCTGTGCCGACCCCCGCCAGGTCCATCAGCGACCGGTGGAGCTGTGGGATCCCGAAGTGGAGGAAAAGTTGGGAATGGTCCGCTTCACCTCCCGCACCTTCCGCGTTTTCAACTTGGATCTGGAAGACCGATGTGAGGACTACGGGGAGGTGGCCACGTATCGAGGCTCCATTCCGTCTCACCCCCACTCGTTCCTCCTCGACGACCACCACCTCTTCGAGACCGGCCGACCGGTCCCCGTGTGCGGGAACACCGCCGCCATGCTGAGTGACACCCGCTATGGCCCCCACTTCCAGGTGACGGGAGACCGCTCCCGGCATTTCGGACTCTTCGACTGTGGGCCCGGGCCGTTGGAAGTAGGAGGTTCGGCGTCCGCCCCCTGCTGCTGAGCAAAGGGTAGATCGGCGGACCCCGAGTCCTCTCCTGCCCTACGCTGCCCTTCGCTTCGCGTCCATGACGAGGGTCTCCTGGCCCTGAAAGGCGATGAGGACCAGGCAGCCTGCAGCGATGACGAGGGAGGGGAAGAAGAGGACGTTGGTTCCCTCCAGGAACCATCCCCAGGGATCCAGGATCGAGCGCCAGACTCCCGCCAGCGATCCCAGGTTGATGAGGAGGATGAGCGGGTCGACGACGACGCGGAACAGCCCCACCAGGGCCAGAAGGGCCACCACCGACTGCAGGATTCCCAGAATGGGCATGAGTCCGGGAAAGCTCAGGAGGCCCAGGTAGAAGTTGTCCGAGACGGCGATGGCGTGATCCGTATCCACCACCTTGTCGATCCCCCAGAGGAGCACCAGGAGGGCGATGGAGACTCGAAGGAAGAGTAGAGAGAACGGCTTCATGACGGCTCCCGCACGCGAGGAATAGAAGCGGCGCTCCACAAGGAATACCGGAAGCCTGCGTACAGTTCCCAGTGAGGGATCCCCCTCGGCCGCCGGGGGAGGTCCCGGCGCTGGGTGCGGGACGGGAGCCAGGGCGAGGCGGGAACCGCGAGGGTGGTGGGCGGATTTTGCGTGTACCATGAATACAAGTGCCCTCCCCCCCCGATCCGTCCGTCGCATCTTCCCCGAAATGGCCCCGTCTCGGCGGTTTCTTCGAGCCGTGTCGTGGCTGGGAGTCGTGGCCCTCGCCACGGGTTGCGGAGAATCCGAGAATCCTTCGGCCCCCATGGAGGATGGCGGTTCCTCCGGCGACTTCTGCGTCGTGCCCCAACAGGAGCTCATCGACGGGGACGGGAGCGGAATCTTCGCTCTCACCAATCCCCCCATGGTGGAGGCGGAGCATCCGGACGCCTCGTACCTGTCCGACGACGATCGGGTCATCGGCCTCGAGCTGGATGGCGAGCCGGTAGCCGTGCCCCTGAACATCCTCTGGTGGCATGAGATCGTGAACCTGGACGGGCCGGAGACGGCCGTGGTGGTCAGCCACTGTCCCCTCACCGGTTCCAGCCTCACTTTCGACCGATCCGTGGCCGGTGGAGCGGCGTTCCGGGTCTCGGGCCTTCTCTTCCGGAACAATCTGGTGATGGAGGGGCCGGAAGACTCGGGTTCCCTGTGGATCCAGATGCAACGGAGAGGGGCATGCGGAGAGGGGGCGGGGACGCCCATGCCCATGCATCCCTCCGTGGAGATAAGCTGGCAGGGCTGGCGGGAGCTGCACCCCGACACTCGCGTCGTGTCGGAGGATACGGGATTCCCTCGAGATTACACCACGTATCCCTTCGGCGCGTATCGGGATTGGAACAACCGCGACGTCCTCGTCTTCCAGGGACCGCTGGATCCCAGACGACCTCCGAAGGAGCCGGTCTTCGGCGTTCCTCTATCGGACGGGGGATGGGTCTTCCCCTTCGGTGAGCTACAGCAGCACGAGCTTCTGGCCGTGCACACGGCGGCGAAAGGTGACCGGATCGTCGTCCTCTGGAACCGAGAGTTCGACGGCGCCGCGGCGTACATAGCCCGAGCGGATGGCCGGGAGCTCACCTTCGAGGTGGGGGGAGAGGCCTCGTTTCGGGATGTGGAGACCGGGAGTGCGTGGCGTATGGACGGGATTGCCGTGTCCGGGCCCCTGGAGGGACATAGGCTCGAGCCGCTGGCCGACGCCTACGTGGCATTCTGGTTCGCCTGGGCGGACTTCCAGCCGGAGACCGTCTTCGTACCCCTGTAGAAGGCCGTTGAAGAAGTACAGGGCGCCACCGTTGGGAGCGCCAGGGAGCCGCCTCGTAGGCGGCGACCCGAAGGCATAGCCCAAGCTGCGGCGAGGGGAGCCAACGACGATCCAGGGCCGCAACCCCCGTTCTCGGTGGCTCCTGTACTTCTTCAACGGCCTTCTAGTACCTCGTTGCGGAAGTCCGCGTACATTCGAGCGCCGCCGCATCCGCTCCAGCGTCGTTGCTCCTCCT
>SKZC01000478.1 GCA_007127575.1 Gemmatimonadota bacterium | reverse complement strand
CCTTTTTTTCCGCCCGGACCGGGACGGAAATTCCCGGTGCGTTGGAAGCCGGATGGTTCCGGGAGGCGGTGGGGGAGGTCCCGCCTCGGCTACAGGGAACTCCGTATCGCCGGGCGTTCGCCGCAGAGCGGTGATTGCGCCGGCGGAGTGTGGCGTGGGAGGAGAGAACGTGGCACGGGCTCTGCAATAAAAAGACATCCCGGGGGCGTCACGGTACTCTGCCGTCACCGGGGCCGACACCGGCGACCCGTCGGTGTCACGGGATGTGCTTCATCGGTGAGGAGGTCCGACGCCATGATTCGCCCTCGGAGGTTTTCCGGACGCGACCCTTCCACGCTCCGCTTCCCGGTCCCGAAGGGAGGCCCATGGGCTGCGCCGCCCAGTCGGCGACCACGCGCTCGCCGCATGGCCTCCGGGGGACGGCTTCTGGTGGCCTCGAACCGACTTCCACTGCGCCTCACCGGCGGAGCGGAGGACGGCTGGTCCTGCTCTCCCGCCACGGGTGGATTGGTGACCGCCCTGGAGCCGGTCCTCCGGCGCCGGGGAGGGACGTGGGTGGGCTGGCCGGGGTGTCCCGACGCCGGGCAGGAGGCGTTGGCCCAGGCCGCTCCCGCGCTGGTGGGAGGAGCGCCCTACGGGCTCAGGGCGGTGTCCCTGAACCGGGAAGAAGAGCATTGCTTCTATCAGGGCTTTTCCAACCAGGTCCTCTGGCCGCTCCTCCACGGATTTTCGGCCCTATGTGACCCGGACCCGGAGTACTGGCGGAGCTACAGGGAAGTAAACCGGCGGTTCGCAGAGCGTCTGGCGGAGGTGGCGGGAGGTGGGGGAACCGTCTGGGTCCACGACTACCACCTCATGCTGGTGGCCAGGGAGCTTCGGGAGTTGGGCGTGGACGGACCCCTGAGCTTCTTCCTCCACACACCGTTTCCGCCTGGTGAGCTCCTGGAGAGCGTCTCCTGTGGACATGCGCTGGTGGAAGGACTCCTCCACTACGACCTCGTGGGCTTCCAGACGGAGCAGGACCAGGCCCACTTCGTCGACGCCGTCCGGCGGATCCATCCCGAGGCGCTTTCCGAAGCGGGCGGAGGGGTGGAGTTGACCTTCGGCGACCGCCGGGTCCGGACCGGTGCCTTCCCCATCTCCATTGACTTCAAGGAGTTCTTCGGGGCGGCTCACAACCCGGTGGTCATGGGGATGGCGTGGGATCTTCGGCGGCGGTTGGGGGACCGAAGCCTCCTGCTGGGTGTGGACCGGCTGGACTACTCCAAGGGGATTCCCCAGAAGCTGCGGGGGTTCCGGAGGGTGCTGCGCCGGCACCCGGAGCTCCGGGGGCGGATGGTGCTGAAGCAGCTCGTGATTCCCAGCCGGGACGGGATACCCGCCTACCGGGCCACCAAGGTGGAGATCGAGGGGTTGGTCCGAGCCATCAACCAGGAGTTCGCCGATCTGGATTCGCCTCCCGTGGAATATCAGTACGGGAGTTGGGACCGGATGGAGCTTCTGGCCCACTACCGGGAGGCGGACGTGGCCTTGGTCACCCCGCTGAACGATGGGATGAACCTGGTGGCGAAGGAATACGTGGCCTCCAACGGGGGGGGCGGGGTCCTGATCCTGAGCCAGGGGGCCGGGGCGGCGTGGGAGTTGGGGCGGGAGGCCCTCATCGTGGATCCAGGGGATCCGGATGCGGTGGCCCGAGCCATCGTTGAGGCCCACTCCATGCCCCTTCGGGAACGCCGACGGCGCATGACCTCCGCCCAGGCGGTGGTCCGCTCCCGGGACGTCCATCGGTGGGTGGAGGGGTTCCTCTCCCGGACCCCCCGGATGGCCTGACCGCCTCCTGCCACAGGTTTCTCAGTTCCGTATGTGCCAGTGGGACATACGGAGCGTGCCCGCCACCGTCAGAATCACGGTGTCGCCCCGTCCTGCGGTGATGTTCTCCGTGGTATAGCTCGCCCGGGAACCGATGGGGTGGACGGCCAGGCGGAACCCACGGGCCGAGGCCTCGAACTCCGGGGGGAGTCGCAGGGTTTCGCTGCCCAGCCCCCCCACGGTGCCCAGGCGCCGGCGCTGTCCGTTGGGGATGGCGTAGATCACCACATCGCTGAAGTGGTGGTTCTGGACCTCCACGCGGAGGGGGGCGCGGTCCCTGTCCGCCCAGGGTGCGGCTCGCTGGCCCAACGGCCAACATCCCAGACCCGCCAGGAGGAGCGCGGCCAGCGCGAGCCCCCACGCCCCGAATCTCACCGGCGGAGGGAGTGGTGGCCGGGAGCGCCCGGTTTCGGTGCCACGTCCGGGCCGGGTCCCGTGACGCCGGGTCAGTGGCGTCCCACGGCCTGGGGCACCGGCTCCACCTGCACGAACCAGGCGTAGGGGAGTTCCAGGGGACACACATCCCGGTTCGGAAGCTCGAGAAGGAGCCCTTCGCTGCTTCGCTTGCGGCATCGGATCTCCGCTCCCTCCCGGAGGCCCAGCTCTCTGCATCGGTCCCGTACGAGCCCCAGGCGGATTCGTTTCACCCGGAATACCCGGTGCGGATCCGCGGTCACGCTTCCCAGCGACTCGGCCCAGGGCCATGGAATATGGTCGTCCACCTCGGTCTCCTGCGATGCGGAGGGAAGCATCAATCGTGCCACCTTCGGCCTTCCGCTCCCTCGGTGAAAGCCAACGGGAGACCTATGGATGGTACGGGAGGTGAGACATGACCATGGAAAGACGGGCCGGGGGGATCCCGTACGGGATCCCCCCGGCCTGACGCGGGTTCCTGCGGCTGGACTAGCGGTTGCCTCGGATGGTCCGAGAGGGCCCCTCTACCGGATGTGCCAGTGGGACATCTGGAGTGTGCCCGCTACGGTGAGGACCACAGTCTGCCCCGGTCCCCCGCTGATCTCCTCCGAGGTGTAGCTGGCCCTGGAGCCGATGGGGTTCGCGGAGATCCGGAAGGACCGAACGGCGCTCACCACGTCCGGAGGGAGGCTGAGGGTCTGATTTTCGAACCCGCCCACGGCCCCCAGCCGCTTCCGCTGTCCGTCGGGGTGCACGTAGATCACCACGTCATGGAAGTGATGGTTCTGCACGTGGAGTTGGAGGGGGGGTGGGTCCTCGTCCCCCCAGGGAGCCTCCCCCTGCGCGAAGGGCCAGCACCCCAGACCGCCCACGAGGAACGCCAGGAGGAACAGGCCCCTCAGCGCGGGCCTTCCCCAGCCTTTCGCTTCGGCAGGAGCTCGCCCGGAATTCGTCTTCGACATCGGACCTCCGTGGCCATGAGGAGTGCCATCTCCCGGCACTGAGTTCCGGCGGCCGGTGCATGACCGCAAAACCACCGCAGCACAAGCAGCACAGAGAGTAGGGAAGAACTTTTACCCGAAAGGTCCAGTGAGGTTCGACCGTCCGGTGCCAACCGAAGGCACATGAATTGCAGTCGAGTTGGAGTGTGACCATGAGCGCCGGGATGGGACCTCCTTCGGGATTCACCCGGCCTCCCCTCGGTGGGACTCCAGCAAGATGACCCGTTCCGGTGTCGTTTCGTTCGTGGTGGTCCTGTTCTGCGGTCTCTCTCCTTTCGCCGGGGGCGCCCAGCAAGAGGTTTCGGTGCCTCTGGACAGTGAGGGCCACCTTATGGTGGTGGACGCCGCCCTGGCAGCCCGGCTGGGGATCTTCGTCGGCGAAATCCCGGGCTTCGAGGAGGCCCGGCTCTTTCTCCAGCTTCCCGATTCCTCGTACATCCTGGAGATAAGCTCCCGGCGGGACGGCCAGGCGATGAGGGATCGGCGGACCATGACGGCGGCGGAGGTCGAGGAGCTCCGAGCCGACCTGAGCCGCCGACTGACGGACCGGGCGCCGGCCTTCGGAGTGGATCACGAGGGACGCTACCGCCTTCTGGGAGGGGCCACCCTCATGGGTCTGGCGCTCTACGGGTGGGCGGTTCCCGTCATGTTCGACGTGGAAGACGACGCCACCGCCGTGGGGCTCTACATGCTCACCGCCGGAGCCAGCTTCTTCGCCCCCTGGCTTTCCACCCGGTACCGATCCGTCTCCCGGGGGATGGCCGACCTGACGGTCTACGGGGCGACTCGGGGAGCCCTCCACGGCATTCTGGCGCATGTGACCGTGGCCGGGGAGGAGGACGACGACGACGGTTGGGTTTCCAGCGACGGGCGGAGCGAGGCTGCTGCCGCCATGGCCGGAAGCCTGGCCGAGGGATTGGGCGGATACCTCTGGGCCCGGCGCGAGGGGTTCACCCTGGCGGAGACCCGATTCATGGGGCTGGGCGGCGACTTCGGAATGGTCCAGGGCCTATCCGTGGGGGCCATCGTGGATGGCGGAGCCCAGACGACGGCGGGCTTGACCTTGGCCGGGGGTGTGGGTGGCGTGGCCGCGGGCCACCGGCTCATGCGTAGCCGGGACCACTCCACAGGCGATGTCACCGCTCTGGCCACCGCCGGCTGGGTTGGAGCCCTCACCGGCACCGCCCTGGTGGATCTCACCGGCACGGAAAACGACCGGTGGTTCGGCGCCGGGGTGCTTGTGGGGAGCCTGGGCGGGTTGGCGGTGGGCGACCGACTGGTCCGCCCCACTCGCTTCACCGAGGGGCAGGGGCGTCTGGTGGCGTTGGGGAGCCTGGCGGGAGGGGCCGTGGGCTTGGGGGTGGCGTACCTGGTGGTGGGAGAGGACCAGGCGGAGGACGAGTCCGCCGTATACCTTGCAGCGGGCTCGGTGGGGGCGATGACGGGGTACGCTCTCACGTACAGGGGCCTGGCGCCCCGGGCTCCGGCAGGCGTCGGGATCGGCTCGGGGCTGGAGCTTCGGTTCCAGCCGTCCGGACTCCTCCTGGCTGGAAGGCGCTTGGGGAGTGTGGACGGGGCGCGGCCCGTTGGAGGTGAAGGGTTCCCGATCTTCAGCGCGACGTACCGGTTCTGACCTCTATGCCCATCTCCCGCAGGCTCCGAATGATCTCCTTCCCCTCCATGACCTCTCGATCCCGGAGCTCCCGGGCCAAGGCGCGAAGGGCCTGTTCGTGCTCCCGGAGGGTGGCCAGGGCCCGGGCGTAGCTCTCCTCCACCAGGCGGCGGATTTCTCCGTCGACTCTTCGGGCCGTCTCCTCCGAGTACGACCTTCGGGCGAAGGCGCCGGAGTCCAGAAAGCTCCCGTCGGGCTGCTCCAGGCTCAGGGGGCCCACACCCTCCGTCATCCCGAACTGGGTGGCCATTCGCCGCGCCAGCTCGGTGGCCCGGGCCAGGTCGTCCGAGGCACCCGTGCTCGTCTCACCGAAGACGATCTCCTCTGCGGCACGTCCTCCCAGGATCACCGTGAGGCGGTCCAGGAGCTCCCCCTCGGTGAGGAGATAGCGATCCTCCAGGGGCGTCTGGATGGTCACTCCCAGGGCCGCGGACCCTCGTGGGACGATGCTCACCTTGTGGACCGGGTCCGCCCGGGGGAGGAGGATGCCCAGGAGGGCGTGTCCCATCTCGTGGTGGGCCACGATCTCCTGCTCCTTCTGGATCAGGGCCCGGCTCGTTCGTTCCAGACCCGCCATGACCCGATCGATGGCCTCCTCCAGGTCTTTCATGGAGATCCGGTCTCCGCCCCGGCGAACGGACAGGAGGGCGGCCTCGTTGATGACGTTGGCGAGCTGGGCCCCCGCGAAACCCGGGGTCCGAGCCGCCACCACCCGGAGGTCCACCTCGGGTTCCAGCGTCACCTTCCGGGCGTGGACCCGGAGGATGGCCTCCCGTCCCTTCAGGTCCGGCCTGTCCACGACGATCTGGCGATCGAAGCGACCCGGGCGGGTGAGAGCCGAATCCAGGAGGTCCGGCCGGTTGGTGGCCGCCATGAGGATCACGCCCCCGGATGGGTCGAACCCGTCGATCTCCACCAGGAGCTGATTCAAGGTCTGTTCCCGCTCCTCGTTGCTTACCGGGGAGCCGGCACCGGCCCGGGTTCGGCCCAGGGTGTCCAGCTCGTCGATGAAGACGATGCATGGAGCCTTTTCACGGGCTTGCCGGAAGAGGTCCCGCACCCGGGCGGCTCCCACGCCCACGAACATCTCCACGAACTCGGCGCCGGAGATGGTGAAGAAGGGGACGCCGGCCTCCCCGGCGGTGGCCCGGGCCAGGAGTGTCTTTCCGGTGCCGGTGGGACCCACCAGGAGGACGCCCTTGGGGATCCGCGCCCCCACCTGCGCGTAGCGTTGGGGACGCCGGAGGAAGTCCACCACCTCCCGGAGCTCCGCCACCGCCTCATCCACTCCGGCCACCTCCTCGAAGGTGACCTGTCCGGAGCTCTCGTCCCAGATTTTGGCCCGGCTCTGCCCGAAGCTCAGCGCCTGTGCCCGGCTCCCTCCCATCATGTTGCGGAGGATCCAGATCCACACACCGGCCAGGAGGAGTGCCGGGAGGAGCCAGATCAGGGCCAGGGGCCACCATTCGCTGGAGGTCTCGGCCTGAAACTCGACTTCCATCTCGTGGAGCTGCCGGACCAACTCGCCGTCGTCCACCCCGGGCACCCGCACGGCCCGAAACCGCGGCGCCTCCGGCCCCTCCCCTCGGCTCCACTCCACCTCCCGGGAGTCGATGACCACCTGACTCACCACCTGGGCGTCCAGATCCTGCAGGAACCGGGAATAGGGGACGGCCTCGGGTTGAGCCACCCCTGAGGCGACTCGCCCCATGATGAGCACCATGAGGAGGAGCATGGCCACCAGGATGAGGTTGGCCACGAGCCGCCGCCGGTGGTCTCCTTCCTCCGGAGGCGGACGGCCGCCGGGAGGACCTCCCCGGCGAGGGGGGGGCTCCCGGTCCTGCGAGTCTGGATGCGGGGACACGGTTGAGATGTTCTCCTGTGGCCGGCGGGGTCACCGGCCCGAGCTGGACCGGTGGTCCTACTCCCTCTTCCGGAGGAAGCGGCCGTGGACCCAGCCCTGAAGGTCCCGAAGCTCCTCGGGAGTGTCCAGGACGTCCACCAGGCGCCAGTCCTGGGCTTCTTCCACCACCTCCACCGCCGTACCCGGCGCCAGGGGACTCCCTTCCAGCCGCTCGAACTCGGTGCCGGGACCAGTTCGGATGTTCAGGTGGGTGGAGGTCTCCAGGCTGGGAAGCTCGGCCTCCTCCCGGCCCAGCAGTCGGGCTCGGAAGCTGCCCAGGGGGAAGGCGGGGCCCGGGTCCACCTTGCGGCCGGGCGAGATGTCGTCGTGGCCCAGGACCTCTTCCAACTCATAACGGTGGACCAGCACGGCCGCCACCTCCAGCGCCACCCCCAACTGCTCGGCTGGGAAGGTGTGCCATCCCGCCTCCTCGGTCTCGTGCCGGTGCGTGGCCACCATGACCTCGTCGTCCGGATAGGTCCGGCCGAACCACGAGGTCCACTTCCCGTCGCCCTGGCGTGTCAGGCGTCCCGCGTTGTCCAGCTCGATCCCGATGCTGTGTCGGTTGAGCCCCTGGATCCCGTTCCAGCGGGAGGCGCCGGCGTGCCAGGTCACCCTGTTGAAGGGGGCGAGCTGAACCACCGTCCCGTCCCGGCCGATGACCAGGTGGGCGGACGCCCGAGCTTCGGGACGGCAGAGCCAGTGGACGGAGCTGTCCAATCCGGGGCCGGCGGTATAGTGCATGACGAGAAAGCGGGGGGTCATGGTCTCCCCCTTGTTCGGAGTGCGCTCCACTCGGATGGGCTCTCCGTTGTCGGAGTGGAACTTGTGCCTGAGGATCTTCATCCGGGACTCCCGTGGAAATGGAAGGGAGGACCGTAACGCCGCCGAGGCACGCGGGCCTCTCGCGGGGGTCGGTACGGCCGCCATGTCGAACGGGAAGGGGTTGGAGGGCCAGGGAGCGATCTCCCCTACGCAGCACCGGGACGTGCTACCCGGCCGGGCCTGTAGCGTGGACGGCCGACGGAACGGTGGTGAGGAACCCACTTCCGGGGGCCGCTAGGGAGGTAATTTCGCCCCGGGCCGGACTACGGACAAGGATGGCCGTGGATCGCGGCGCGCCGAAGCCCGGGCCCGTTGTGTTCGGGCTCCGAAGGTACTTATCCTCCAGGGGTCGATTGGAGTGTGCCGGGGCCGGGAAGGTCTCGAAACCGATGGAGTGTGGGATGGCTCGGAAACCCAAGGCGAAGAAGAAGAAGCGAAAAGCGGGTGGAGGAGGTGGCGGTAGTCAGGGTCCGGTGAAGGGATTCCGCCCCGGAAAGGCCCCTCCGGAACTCAAGCGGCAGCAGGCCCGATCGCAGTTGGGGGGCGACGCCGGTTGGGCGCAGAAGCAGGCGGTGGATGCCGTCGCCGGTCGAAGCCCCGAGGAGGTGCAGGCCATGGTCCGAAAGTGGATGGTGGCCTTCCTGGTGGTGGGGGTGCTCCTGGCGGTAGCGGGGGCATTCCTCTACCAGTGGTCCGTGGTGGCCGGAGTTATCGTGCACGTGGTCACCGCCGCCCTCCTGGTGCTGGGGTATCGACTTCGCAAGCAGGGGCACCGCCTGGTGGAGATGTCGGAGTCGCTCCAGTGAGTGAGGTGGGAAGCCGCCATCACGGCTACACCACCCGGGATCCGGGACGGGAGGTGCCCGAGCCCACCTACGCCGAGCGGGCCCGGACCCTCCTGGCCCGGGCCGAGGAGGGAACGCTGGCCACCCCCTCCCGGCGCCACCCTGGATTCCCCTTCGCCTCCCTCATGCCGTACGCCCTGGACCCGATGGGCCGACCCGTGGTTTTGGTGAGCGATCTGGCGGTGCATACCCAGAACCTGAACGAGGACGTCCGTTCCTCCCTGCTGGTACTGGAGCCCGGCGGCGAGGACCGGAACCCTCTGGGAATGGCTCGAGTCACCCTCCTGGGGACCATGGAGCCCGTGGATCCGGAGGCCGCCGGGGAGGAGGCGGAGGCTGTTCGGGACCTCTACCTGGAGCGGCACCCCACCGCTCGCTACTGGGTGGATTACCCCGACTTCGGGCTCCGGAGGATGGAGGTGGTGGAGGCGTACTACGTGGGTGGGTTCGGGGTCATGGGGTGGGTGAGCGGCGACGACTATCGGGCCGCCGAAGTGGATCCGCTCCTGGACCACGCCCAGGGGATCATCGATCACGTCAACGCGGATCATCCCGACGCCCTGATCCTTCTGGCCCGTCACCAGGGAGTGGAGGAGGTGGAGGAGGCCCGGATGACCTCGGTGGATCGGTTGGGCTACCAGCTCCGGATTCGAACGGGGGAGGGGATGCAGGGGCTTCGCATCGGCTTCCCGGAAGAGGCTCGCACCCCCACCCGGGTCCGGGAGCTCATGGTAGCCCAGGTCGGGGCGGCTCGGGAGGCCCTGGCCCAGCCCTGAGGGCCTTAGAAAGAGGGGGAGGCGTGTGACGGGTCAGCCGCGCCGGATCATGAGGATCTTCGAGGCCCAGGATCGGGCCCGGCGGCGCGCCATCCTCCTCATCCTCCTCTGGATCTTCCTCACTGCCGTTCTGGTGGTCCCGGCGTATATCGTCGCCTGGTTCCTGTCTCAGGGGTGGCCCCTGGAGACTCCTCTTCCCGGAGTGGACGCCCCGGGGTGGGATGCGAGGCTGGGGCTGGGGACCGCGGCGGTAGTTTTCGGAACGGTTCTAGCGGGGTCCTGGGTGCAGTGGAACCGCCTCCAGAAGGGCGGCGCGGTGGTGGCTCGTCTCCTGGGTGGGCGGCCCGTGTCCAAAGATCCGGAGGACCCGGGACAGCGCCAGCTTCGGAATGTCACCGAGGAGATGGCGTTGGCGGCGGGACTGCCGGTGCCGGACCTCTTCCTCCTCCGGGCCGAGCCCGGGATCAACGCCTTTGCCGCGGGCCTGACGCCCGAGAGCTCGGCCATCGGCGTCACCGCCGGAGCTCTGGAGCGGTTGGACAGGGACGAGCTGCAAGCGGTTGTGGCGCACGAGCTGGGCCATATCGCCCAGGGGGACGCCCGCCTCCGGACGGTTTCGCTGGCCCTGGTTCACGGGTTCCTCTCTCTCTCCCTGGCTGGAGCCGCGCTCATGGGTGGAGGCCTGTCCCGGCGGGTCGTCCGTCCGGGTCCCACCCTGGTCTTTGGTGTGGCTTTGACGGTGGTGGGGGCCATGGGAGCCGGATTGGCTCGGGTGTTCCAGGCGGCGGTGGGTCGTGAGCGGGAGTATCTGGCCGATGCACGTGGGGCTCAGTTCACTCGGGCACCTGTCACCTTGGCCTCCGCACTCCGGAAGACGGGAGGGGATTCGGATGCCGCGCGAGTTCGGCACCACTACCAGGCGGAGCTCCGCCATCTCTTCTTCTCCTCGGGACTGACTCACCGGACCTTGGGCCTTCTGGCCACCCATCCTCCCCTGGACCAGCGGATCCGGCGATTGGATCCGGACTGGGACGGTTCGTACGTCTTCACACGCCTCCCGGAAGACTCCATGACCGCTCGGATCGCCGACGCCCTGGCCCAGGGTCGGAAGACCACCATCCCGGAGGGTTCGGGGCTGGATCCAGGGT
>SKZC01000313.1 GCA_007127575.1 Gemmatimonadota bacterium | reverse complement strand
CCTCGTCGGCGGAAAGACCCGTCCGCCGGGTCACCTCAGAGAGGGGAATGGACCGAGGGGCCCGCATAGCGTAGATCCGGGTCTGGGGAACGGACTCCCGGATCTCCCTCACCGTGTACCGGTTGCCGAAGGTCATCTCTGCGTATCGGAACGAGCGGGGACCGTAGCTCCGGACCACCTCTCGAAACCGCTGCAGGGAGATGCTCCGAAGATCCACGGCGAACTCGGATCCCAGGAAATAGCTTTCCCTGACCTCCCCTCCTCCCAGCCGGTCCCCATTGATGATGGTCCGGCCCACGTTCGTGCCACCGGCGTGGTGCTCGGATAGCGCTGGGATGTAGCTTCCGTACTTGGTGGCCAGGATCGTGAGATATGCGGCGCAGTACGGTGCCTGGGTCGTCTGGTTGTACCCCTCGATGACGTTGGGGGCCAGGCGCTTCATCTTGTCCCAGTTCCGAGGGAGCCATTGGCAGAAGCCCAATGCTCGGGCCTCGGAACGAATCCTCCCGTTGAAGCCCGACTCCACCACGGCCTGGGCCAGCCCGATCTCAGCCGGGACTCCGAAACGCTCGTAGATGCGACCCCACTCCTCCACGAAGTCGCCGTACCTCCGAACGTTGGGAAGAAGGAAGCGACCCCGGGTGGCGTTGTGGACCACGGGTCCGACGGAGGGCTCCAGAACCTCCGCCACCCGCTCTCGCCGCAGAGAGAGCCGTCCAGGGAGGGCGCGCCCGGAGAGGGAGCCCGCCAAGCTGGCGTCCTCCCAGCGTCCGCTTTGGCTCCAGTTCCCGCCGTTGGGGAAGACCGCGAGAAGCCGGCCGTCCACCGCGCTCCCGAAGGCCACAGCGCCGTCGGGGATGGTGAAGATATGTTGCCAGAAGGAGTATCCCGGGCGGAAGGCGGCCATGGCTTCCAGATCTGCCTCCAACCGGGACCACGCATGGTGATGAACCCAACCCTCGGCGGTGAGGGTGAGCTCCACGTCCACATCGGCGCTCGACGTATGATCTGCGTCCGAGGGGGCTTGAGCCGTTGCCGGTTGGATCAGGAGGAGCCCGCCGATGAGGGGGGCGACAACCGAGAAGCGGAGGGCATGTGGGAGCATCGGTCGCCTCGACGGAAGGGAGACTCCAACAATCTGGTATGCTTAATTATGCGCACGACTTGGACGCTGCGCAATGGATGCAGGGCACAAGCGGCGGGTGGCCCGGGCAGAATTCCCGTCCTAGGTTCCCGGACCGGGTAGTTTTTCCCCTAGCGCAGGGAGTACACGGTGCATGTCCTTTCCCTGGCGGCGGCCGGGAGCATCTTGGTTCTGACCTTCACGTTCCTCCCTGGGCTCGACGAGCGTCCTGAGCCTGGGGCCACGGGAACCATCACGGGAACGGTGGAAGTGGATGACCGCCCGGCCCGTCGCGTGGCCAGACGCTACCCCACCGGCGGGACGTCAGGCCCGGCGGAGCAGCCCAGGGTCCCGGCCGTCGTCCATCTCCGGGGAGCCGTGTCCGCACCGGACGCTCCCCCCACGGCGGAGATCGTGCAGCGGGACTCCACCTTCATCCCTCCCCTGGTGGTGGTGCCCGTGGGCGGATCGGTGGCCTTCCCCAACGACGACCCGTTCTTCCACAACGTTTTCTCCTACTCCCGCCCCGCCCGCTTCGACCTGGGACGCTACCCCCAGGGCGAGACCAAGTCCGTGAACTTCGACGAGCCGGGATATGTGAAGGTCTTCTGCGAGATCCACGACTGGATGCGCGCCGCGGTCCTGGTGGTGGACAACCCCTACTTCGCTCAGGTGGAGGAGGACGGGAGCTTCCGGCTGGAAGGTGTGCCTGCCGGAAGCCACACACTGGTAGTGACGGACTTCCAGCAGGGCGAGCGAACGATAGACGTGGAGGTTCCGCCGGGTGAGACCGTCGAGATCCACGTGGAGCTTTGAGGGCCGGGAGAAGGGATGAAGGGGAACGGACCCGAAAGGGGCGGTGCCTCGGCGACAGCGTCCGGGGCCGCAGGGCGCCGACTCACGTTTCAGAGGAAGATCCTTTTGGCCCTGGTGGGAACCGTCTTCCTCGTGACGGGAATCAGCCTCCTGGTGGTGCGTCATCAGACTCAACGCCAGGTACTGGAGCAGGTGGAGCTTCAGACCCAACGCTCCGACCAGGCCTTTGCAGAGCTGGAGGGACTCCGAAACGAAGAGTTGGACCGGTTCGGCCGGAGGTTCACAGGCTCCATTCGGATCCCTGCGGCCATGGAGGAAGCCCTCTGGGAGGACGACCCTCAGGTCCTTTTGGACGCGGCGGAGTACGAGGCCGCCCTGGCGGGACTGGAGGACGGACTCCTCGTCTTCGCCGATCTCTCCGGCGGGGAAGTGGCGGCCCTCATGGATGGCACGCCCCTCCGCGACGGACGGGATACGGGGACTCGAGCCCTCGTGGAGGCTTCTTGGGACGCGGAGGAGACCCCCCTGTACGGCTACCACCTCTACGACGGAGGCCTCTTCACCAGTCAGGTACATCCGGTGGACTTCTTCGGCGAGCCCCTGGGCTCCCTGGTGCTGAGCTTTCCTCTGGACCAGGGGGTGGCGGAGCGGCTGGGGCAGGTGGTGGGCGTGGAGGTCTGCTTCGCCGTGGAAGGGCACTGCGTCGCCGGGACCTCCGCCTTCACGGAGGGGGCCATGGGCCATGCTGTGGAGGAGCTTTCCCACGGGGCGGGAGTGGATG
>SKZC01000248.1 GCA_007127575.1 Gemmatimonadota bacterium | reverse complement strand
CTACAGTCGCGAGGCTTCCGATGCTTTCCTCCTCCAGGAATTCCGTGTCCTCCACCTGCCACGCCACTACCGGCAGCCCGCAGCCCAGATACTGGGCAATCTTCTGCGAGAAGGACGCGCCGTGGACCCCGTCCTCCAAGGTGATGGGGACCAGCGTCAGGTCTGCCGCCACGTCGAAGGACTGCATGTAGGTCGGGACCCGTTCATACGGAACGGACCCGACGAACACCACCCGGTGGGAGATGTCCAGCTTCCGAGCTAACGCCTGGAGCTCCTCCCGGTTGTCGCCATCCCCCACCAGGACCAGTGCCGTGTCCTCGGCCAGGCCGGCTGTGGCCCGGATGAGGGCGTCCACATGTCGGGGACCGGAGAGCCCGCCCACATATCCCGCGATCCGGGAGAATCCCTCGAGGCCGACTTCTCGTCGGCTGGCCTGGCGATTCCCTGGCCGGAAGACGTCCAGGTTTGCCCCGTTGGGGATGACCCGGATACGTTCTTCGGGAAGCTGAAACGCGTCCCGGATCCAGCGGCGAAGGGGATGGCTTACGGTGTCCACCGCTATGGACCGGTCCATGAGGGCCTGGAAGGTCCAGCGGAAGCTCCGCATGACTCCACGATGGAGCCCTACCGGAAAATGTCCGTGGCGAGAGAGCTTGTTGTAGAGAGAGACGGTCTTTAGGATCACTGGGACCCCCAGGAGTCGGGAGGCCGCCAAGGGGACGGCCGGAATGACCTCGGGGCGGCATACCAGGGCGTCGAGTGGCCTCTCTCGGTGGGCCTGGACGATGGCCCGGAGGGCCGCCGCCATGTGGACGAGATAGAGGGTGGCTCGGCCTCGGTGGGGCTGCACGTAACGGATCCCGTCTCCCACGGGGACGCCGTTTCCGCAAGGCCGGGGTAGGACGCACCGGGTGTGAGCCGTGGGAACCTGAAGGAAGGCAGAGACGAACTCCCGCTCGTTGATCCCCCGTCCGTTGTCCACGGAGACGTCCACCTCGGTGTAGTAGAGGAGGGTCGCCGCGCCGCTCATGAGCTGGATCCAGCCGGGTGCCGGCTCGAAGGACCTTTCCATCCTTCCGTGGACCCTTCCGAGCGTGGCGCAGGTCGGCGGTAGGGAGCGAGCCGATAGGCCCATCGGTGAAGCATGGGAAGATGGGACTCCCACTCCCGGTCGGGCTGGATCCGGACCTGCCGCTGATAGCGGAGCCGGTTCCCGCTCACGTTGTGGGCCACGGCCAGGGCCTCACCTCGACCTATCCGCTGGGCTACGCCGCTCAGATCCAGGTCCAGGAAGGCCCCCAACCGTCGAAGCTGGGCTTCCGTATCCGAGACCAGATCCTCGTACCATAGGGGTAGCGCCGAATGCGACAGCCCCCGGATGACCCGCTCGCACCGCCGATTCGTGTACACCCAGGCCAGCAGGGTGCGAAGCCCGATCAAGCTCCTGGGAAGTCTAGAAGACTCCCACTCCGGACTCCCGGCCCCCCGCATCCCGGACCACATGACCCCTCGGCCGTCCCTTCGTAGGAAAATGGGCCGGAGGTCCAACCCGGCGTGGGCCGTCAAGGCATAGGGTCGACCGATGGCCCTGCGCGAGCTTTTCGAAGAGTCCACGATGACAGTGCTGCCGGACACCTTCCGGATCGCATGAAAGAGAGCGTTCGTCAGCTCCCCGTAGCGCTGGGAGACGGCATCGCTGCGGCGGTACAAGGGCGCTCGCTCCACCCGGGTCTGGCATCGTTCCAACTCCTCCAGCGCCTCCGACCCCATGGCCCGGCGGTATCGATCAAGAACAGGGCCCCAGAAGGTGCACGACTCCAGAAGGGCTCCGCAGGCGCAGGGATGCTCCCGGGAGACCCAGTCGGGGAGGTTCGCCACCTCTCCCACGCTGGTCACCGACGGGTGGTTGTTGAGGATCGTGTCCAAGAGGGTGGACCCGCTCCGGCCATATCCCATGACGTAGACGACGACAGGGCCCTGGGTTTCATGATCTTGGGTCATGCTCCAACCTCATCAGCTCGTCCAGGAGCTGTTTCAGGGTTTCTTCGGTCACGTCCGGCGTTCGATCCGGACGGGTGCTCAAGAACCGTGCCCACTCCCCAATCGGGGGCCACCGCACAGGGTCCGGGTAGTCCGGTCAGCCAGTGGTCTCCAATCCGCGCCTTCACCGCTCTCCACGACCCGAGGCTCGTTTTCGCCGGGCGAATCGGCCCATGGGCCGAGGCCCAGATCTCCGCTCGCCATCGGGGGCCGAGAGGGGTCCGGAGAGATCACAGCCCTCCCCCAGACAGGGAGGCGGTCCTTGTGGAAGCGTCAGCCGGTCTCCCGTGAAGCACGTCCAGGTACGCCTGCTCGAGCTCCTTCCCTACCCGACCCCAGGTGAACCGGGAACGAACCCGGTTCGCTCCCGCCTGGCCCATGGAGAGGCGGAGCGACGGCGACGCCACCAGGGACTCCAGCGCCTGGGCCAGCGGTTTCACGACGCGGGGTGGGACGAGAATCCCCGTTTCCCCATCCACCACGGCCTCGCCGGTTCCCCCCACATCCGTGGCCACCACCGGCCGGGCACAAGCCATGGCCTCCAGGACTACATTGGGGAGGCCCTCATTGTAGCTGGCGAGGACAAAGAGGTCCGAGGCATTCACCCAGTCGGCCACCTCCCCGTGAGGTCGGGCTCCGGCGAAAATGACCCGCCCGACGAGTCCCAGCTCGTCAACCCGCCTGGAGAGTCCCTCTCGGAAGGGACCGTCCCCCACCAACGCCAACCAGACGTCCGGAACCCGTGTCGCCAGGGTTCGGAACCCCTCCAAGAGCTCCCCCAACCCCTTCGCCCGGCCCAAATGCCCTACATAGGCGATCCCCACCCCATCCTCCGGGAGACCCAGCCGACGGCGAAGGACCAGCGGCACGGGGGGATCCACTGGGGCGAAGTGGTCCACATCCACCCCCCGATAGATCACTCGCACCGACAGCGGGGCGCCGGCCAACTCCCGCATCTCCTCCGCCAAGGCCCGGCTCACCGAGAGAGCGCCGGCGCATTTCTGGAGGGTCTCCCGGGCCCGCTCCCGCACGCCCGACAGCCTCCTGGGGTGGGTGTGAATGTCGGAGCCCACGGCGGAGACGATGAGCGGGACCCCGAACCGCCGGCCCAGCCCCAGCCCGGCGTGCCCCGTAGGAAAGACGCGATGGGCATGGATGAGATCGAAGGGGAACTCGCTGTGGATCCGATCCACCACCGACTCCGCCGTCCTCCGAACGAGGCGGGAGTGTAGCCCGCAGGAGAAGCGGAGGGGCACATTCACGAAGGGGACATACGTCACCTCGACTCCGTCCAGGTTCACCGTCCCCATCCGGAGGAGCGCCCTCTGCTCCTTTGAGTTGCCCCCCAGGCCGCTCCCTCCCCGACGAAATCGAGGAACCGGGCACACGACTCGGACCTCCACCCCCCGACGCTGGAGCTCCACCGCCTGCCGATGGATCACTGTGCCGGAGATGGCCTGTCCCGGCTTGACGTACATGCTACTAAAGAAGAGGACCTTCATCCGCGGACCCTCTCCGGAGCCGGGCTTCCGACCTCCTCCCCCTGCCCCACCCTCTCGGAGATCCGGTCCAACGCCGCCACCATCCCGAGAAGCAGCCAGAAGATCTTGGTCACGTGAACCTGAGAGTAGAAGGCGAATATGAACTGGAGGATAACCCCCAACCCCACCGCCTGGATGAGGAAGCGGGGATCCGTCCCCGGAGGCCGAAAGACGCGTCGCCATGCCCGCCAGAGATAGCAGGCCACCACGGCGAAAAGGGACAGCCAGAGAAGGAACCCTACGGCGCCGAGATTGGCCAGGAAGGCCAGGTGGCTGCTGTGGGGATCCCGGGGACTTCGCCAGATCCGTTCGGCCCCGGAGAGGTCCCACTGATACGTGAGGAAGTGGGGGTTGTAGTTGTTGTACCCTGCGCCGAGGATGGGATGGTCTCGGAAGATCTCGAGCCCGACGCGCATGTGGAAGCCACGACCGCTGTACGTGTCGGCGGGATCGTTCGGCCCCAGCGTGTCCGTGATGTATGGACCGATGGTGCCGATCCGGTCCTGAATCCGCTCCATGGGAAGGGGAAGGAGGAACAGGGCCAGCGCCGCCACTCCCGTGAGGAGCACGATCCGCCTGCGTCCCACGCCGGTCCGGGCCATGAGTAGCAGGTTGGCCACAACCACGGCGGGGAAGAGGAGGAAGTTCATCCGGGAGAAGGTCACCGCCACCGCCACTCCGGCGATCCCGATGTAAACGAGGCCCAACCACCGCCAGACCCCCCCTCGGTTGGAGCGGAGGAGGAAGAAGGCGAAGGGGAGGACGGCCACCAGGGTCACGGCGGTCCGGTTGATTCCCCCTACGACCCCGGACCCGGCACGTCGAGCCCCTCCGATGAAGTATTGCTCCAGGGTCAGGAGGCCGGCAAAGAGGGCCGCCAAGACCAGAAACCGGGCGATCCAGACGACTCGCTCCCAGGAAGAGGCCAGGTCTAGCACCAGGATGGAGAGTAGGATAAGCTGGAAGAGAAGGAAAAGCTGGCGGCCCTGGCCCTCCGGGTACTGAGCCCACAGGAGCGATGCACACGCCAGGATTAGGAGAACCATTGCCACCTGGATGAGCCCGGCGGACACCAGGGGGGTCAGGGGCTCCTTTCGAAGGAACTTCTGCGAGCCCCACACCCCGAACACCGCCATCCCGATGAGTCGGGGGGCCGAGACCCCCTCCATCATGAGCGCCGCTTCCACGGGGATGGTCCCCGCCAGGAGGAAAAGGCCCACCACCGGGTAGACGAAAATCAGCGCCCCTCCGGCCAGGACGAACGGCAGGGAGACCGCCGCCAGTCCCTGGGTGCTGGCCAGAAACGCGGCCATGGAGGCCACGGCCAGGACCAGAACAGCCACGGCCAACTCCTGGGTCAGGTGCGCCGACCGGATCACGGATCGGTCCCTCACCGCCCCACGCCCGCCGGGAGCCCGGCAGGGTCTTCCGTGGCGCCCCCACCTTCACTGGAGGAAATGGGGGTCCCGTTCCGCTCCAGCGAGGTCTGGCTGTCCTCCAGGACCTTCAACACCCGCAGCCCCACTTCTCCGTCCGTAACCGGAGAGGAGCGAGTGCGGATGCACTCCAGGAAGTGGGCGCACTCGAGCCGCAGAGGCTCCGCCCGGTCGTGGTAGAGGACGGTCTCGCCGACTTGGCGGGTGACGGGTCGGCCCGTCTCCCAGTCGATCCCCTTGTCGTAGACCTTGAGCTTTCCCTCCGGGAGAGTGTCATCGAAGACGGCCATCTTCTGGTCCCCCACCACCACCAGCTTCTGTTCCTTGTAGGGGTGAAGCCAGCTCACGAACGTGTGGGCGGAGGCTCCGCTGGGGAACTCCAATGTGGTCAGGGTTACATCGGCGATCCCCTTCTGAAGGTAGTTCCCACCCATGGCCCGGACGCTGGAGGGCGCTTCGTCCAGAAGTCCGATGATGATGGAGATGTCGTGAGGGGCGAAGCTCCAGAGGATGTTTTCCACCTGACGCACCTTCCCCAGGTTCAGTCGGGTGGAGTAGATGTAACGAACCTTTCCCAGCTCACCGTCATGAACCACCTTCTTCAGGAGTACCACTGCCGGATGATAGTCCAGGATGTGGCCCACCATGAGGACGGCCTTCCGCTCCCGGGCCAGGTCCACTAGCTCCTTCCCTTCGGCATACCTCAGAGCCAGAGGCTTTTCCACGAAGACGTCTTTCCCCGCTTCCAGGGCCTGGCGGGCCTGGGAGAAGTGGAGACCCGCAGGGGTGGCGATGACCACTCCTTTCACCTGATCGTCGGCCAGGACCTCCTGGAAGCTCTGGGTCCGCCCCACCCCGGGGGCCACCTCCTTCTGCGCATCCAGGGCGGAGTCGTCCTCGTCACAGATCCAGCGTAGAGCCCGGAGGCCGGCGAAGTTGCGGACCAGGTTCTTGCCCCAATACCCACAACCCACGACGGCCACGCACCGGTCGGCGTGATCGATCATTACGTTCTCCTCGTTGCAATTGGATTCGACTTCGGATTGGAAGGTGATCCTTCGGGTGGACCTTCTCGGCCCTGGGCACGTGCGTGGGCCACGTCCCGACACACCTCCGCCAGGCGGTCCAGACTCCGTTCCACGTCCAGGTGCTCCTGGCACCAGCGCCGAGCGGCAAGCCCGAGCTCTCGTCGGCGGTGCGGGTTGGGAAGGAGCTCGGCCATGGACCGGCTCAGCGCCGAAGCGTCGTGTGCCACCTGGACGTACTCCCGACCCGGAAGACCAAACTCCTCGGGAAGTCCTTCGAAGGGAGTGAGCACGGTGGCGAGAGCACAGCCGAAGGCTTCCCCTACCACGTTGGGCATCCCCTCCCGGAGGGAGGGGAAAACGAAGAGGTCTGCAGCTCGCATGAGGGGGGCCACATCCGGAACGGACCCCAGGAAGTGAACCCGGTCCGCCCCCTCACCCGCGTTCAGATAGTTCCGGACATCCTCCGCGAACGCCTCCTCCCCGGTCCCGCCCGACGGTTCGGGACCCACCAGGAGGAGATGCGCCTTGGGCCTTCGGCCCGCCAACTCGGTCCAGGCAGGGACCAGATGCTGGAGGCCCTTTCGCCGACTCAGGGACCCCACGAAAAGGATGAGCTCGGCCTCGGATCCGAGACCCATGCGGGAACGGAAGGCAGAGCGTTCGTGGGCATCCGTCCCGGGCCGGAAGTGCTCCAGGTCCACCCCGTGGGGGACGACCTCCATCGGTGTCCGAACTCCCTGCCGCTTCAGCTCCCGGCCCATGACCCCGCTACTCACCACCACCCGGTCCACCAGACGGTGCCGGAGGGTGCGATAGCGGCTCTTGAGCCAGGCCCCCCCCCCCTTCCGTAGCGGCGCCGGCATCATGGTCTGGATGTAAATGGTGGGGACCCCCATTCGCCTGAGCCTCCACAGCACCGGGAGGGACTTGGACGAGAGGGACAGCCAGAGGACCAGATCAGGGCGGGTGGAGGAGCTCCGGCACCGCTCCAGCACGGTGGACTCGTACACCCACCGGGTCCGCCAGAGGGGCGTGCCCGGGGGAACCCCTACTCGATGGACCGGAAGATCCGGATCCACCGATGGGAGGGGTCCGCGGGTCCCCTCATCCCCCCGTCCCGCCCCCTCTCTTCGCCACGCGCCGGGCTCCGTCGCCAGGACCTCCAGCTCCACTCCCCGGGCCCTGAGCCCGGGAGCATACCGCTGGAAACGAAGCGCGGCGCCCGAGTAGTCGGGAGCGAAGATGGGGGACGCCAGGCACCCCCGAACCGTAACCGGCTTGGCGGTTCGAGAGGCGTGAGCGGCAGACGCATCCGGTCTCGCGAGGGCCATCACGCCGCCCCTCGAGTCTCCAGGAGGACGCCCTCCACCACCTCCCGGATCCGGCGAGCGTTCCGAGTGTGGGAGAATTCCTTCTCCACCCTGGCGCGACCCATCCGACCCATTCGACGGGCCCGATCCGGGTCCTGAAGGATACGGACCAAAGCAGAAGCGGCCGCCCCGCTGTCTTCACTGGGTACCAGGTACCCGGTCTCCCCGTCCACCACTGTCTCAGCTACCCCGTCGGTGCGGAACCCCACCACGGGAAGCCCGACGCCCATGGCCTCCAGAACGGCTCGAGGGTGAGGGTCGGCCAGGGCCACGTGGAGGAACACATCGGCTGCGGGAAGGAGGCGGTCCACATCGCTCCGGAACCCCAGAACCTTCACTCGCCCCTCCACCCCCTCCCGCGCCGCTGCCTCCCGGACCCGGGCGACGTAGCGGAGATCCCGGTCCTCAGCGCCCAGGAGACAGAGATGCGCGTCGGGGACAGTCTTCAACAGTGTTTCCAGGGCCTCGATGGCGAAGAGCTGGCCCTTCCGGGGCGTGAGGTGCCCCACCACCATGACCAGCGGCGCCGTGGGAGGAACGCCCAGCTCGGCTCTCACTTCCGGTTTCGGTGGCGAGTCCCCGTTACGAAGGGCGTGGACTGGAAGCCCATTGTGCACCACATGAAGCCGACCTCGGGGGACGAAGCGGGCCACCGAATCCCCACAGGCCTGAGAAACGGCTACCACGGCCCGTGCGCCTCGGAGATGCCCGAGGCGCCGCCATCCGTGTTCCCACCCCATGCTCCGCACGTGGGAGACGAAGGGGACTCCGGCCACCATGG
This sequence comes from Gemmatimonadota bacterium, assembly GCA_007127575.1. Lineage (GTDB taxonomy): Bacteria > Gemmatimonadota > Gemmatimonadetes > Longimicrobiales > Gaopeijiaceae > SKZC01. The sequence continues at coordinate 2,293 of SKZC01000248.1, read as the reverse complement.
CGGCGATGCAGACATGGCGGGACGCCCGACTCGTCTCGTTCACGTAGAGGAGGTGAACGTCCTCCTTGCGAAGGAGTCGGGCCAACCCGGGGATGCTTCTTCGACCCAGGGATGGAACGGTACGAACGGGAACCCCTCGTTCCTCGAGTCTCTCCGCGAACGGTCCCTCACCGGGAAGGAGCACGGATACGTCGTGATCCTGAGACAGCCCGTCCATCAGGAGGCCCAAACTCGTGGTGGGCCCCGTGGATCCCGCTGTCTTGGAGGCGAAGAGGATCCGGGAACGCACCGGAAGCCGGCTCAGATCCATCGGTGATAGTCCCGGTCCAGGAGCCGACTGAGGCGCTCCATCTCCGGAGCGAAGACCTGGGCGAGGCGCTTTCGCTCCTCGTCGCCGAACCGGATCCCTTCGTGTCCCCCTACCTCCACGTACCGGTATCCCTGGATGCGACGCCCCACAGGGGTCCCGGCGAGCCACCGGGTGACTCGTCGACCTGCCACGACCCGGACCCCCTCCTTGACGCCTGTGATGGCCTTCCGCAGGGGTCCGTCCCCCAGGATCCGCGCGGTGTTCACACGCCGGTGGGGGTCCTCGGGCAGGAAGTCGGGGTCCACGTTGATGAACCGGAAGACGCCGCGGATGACGTCCTCCGGACGCTCCACAACGTCCTCATAGTCCACCACGTGGATTCGGCTCCGGGGGACGTGCTCCAGCCACCTCTCCAGGTGGGTGGCGTACATCCCCTGCTCCAGGTAGCTGGGGTTCCTCTTCACAGCGTCCCAGAACCCGTCCAACCGGTGAGGAGCCCGGCCGAATCGAATCTCATGGCGATACTGCGATAGGGACCGATCCACGGGGTTCCGTAGACACAGGATGAGCCGAGCCCGGGGGTTGTAGCGATTCAGTCGCTCCGGGACGTTACGGTCGTGGAAGTAGAGGACCGAAAACTCCGTGTTGGCCCAAGGTCCCGGCCGAAATCGCTGCTCATACCAGTCGTAACCGTACTCGTAGTGGTGGTTGAAAAAGTTGATTTCCTTCTCCCGGCGCTCTCCCACCGCGCCCCGCACGTCCGGGTGGGTGGTCATGTTCCGGAAGACCCAGCTCGTGGCGGACTTCTGGACTCCGATGCCCATGACCCCCACCCTGGCTGCGGCCGCGCCCACTGCAGTGGGGGCAGATCCGGAGCCGATACGCGTAGCCTTCGCCGGACCAATATCCGGCCACGCCGAAGAGGGGGCTCGCTTGATCACCATATCCGGTCCACGATGAGGAGCAGGGTGGAGATGGTCCGCACCGCCGTGAACGCGGACGACCATGTAAGGCGACGCGGGGAAACCCGAGGAACCACGATGTGGTCTCCGGACCGGAGCTGGATTACGTCCATTCCCTCTCCGGTCTCCAGTGCCCGCAGCGCGTCGAACTCGATGACCTGTCCCTCTCGCACGACCCGGACGTTTTCCATGTCCGCCGCGTCCCGGAAGCCCCCGGCGAGACCGATGACGTCGAAGAGGGCGTGGGTGGGGGTGATGATGTGGATGCCAGGGCGCTGGACCTCCCCGGTGATGGTGACGCGGTAGTGGGGGGTGACAGTCACCACCGGGTTCTGCATGGCGTCCCGGTACCCCTCCCGGAGCTCCGCCCTAAGCTCGCTGATGGGAACCCCGGCCGCCCTCACCTCCTGGAGAAAGGGCAGATGTACGTATCCCGACTCCTCCACGGTGAACTCTCCGCCCAACTCGCCGTTGGGCCAGATGGCGATCCGAAGGACGTCGCCAGGCCGCAGCCGAACGTCATCCACCGCCGCCGGCGGAGTAGTGGAACTGTTCCCCTGGGCCTGGACCTCACCGATGGGGGTCAGCAGGATGAGGGAGACCAGGACGGCGGCCCTGGCAAGGAAATGGCGCCCGATCATCATAGGTCCTCCAACCCGCCCCGGTGGCACCGGAGCGCTGTGCGAGTGTCGAATGGGGCGCCGCCTCATGGCCGGGGGCTTCCCCGGCGGGCGGGCCTGTCGGCCTTCATCACATCGTCGAAAACGGACGCCAGCAGCTCCGTCGTCCGCCTCCGTGTAAAGCGCTCCACCACGGCCGGGTCGGTGGTGGAAGGGGACTCCCCCCGCTCCCACGCCTGAAACCCTTCCAGGAGGGAGGAGGCGATCTCATCCTCGGAGTCCGCAGCCAGGATGGAGCCCGCTCGGGCCTCCCGGACCAGGTCTGCGGTGGGCCCCGGAGGAACCAGGGCGAGGATGGGGCGGCCGGATGCCAGGTATTCGAAGGTCTTCCCCAGGATGTT